>NZ_DATNJW010000613.1:0-4186 GCF_035603715.1 Mycobacterium sp.
GCTAGGCCTGAGTCGGGGCTCCTGGCCGACGTTCGTAACTTTCACAGCGTACGCACCAAAACCCGTTCTGCGTCCGGCCGCATCCAGCCCGCAGCGCACTACACAGGAACCCTCAATAACGCAGACTAAACCGGCCTCGAAAAACGTGAATCATGTTGCGACGCAGTCAAATATCGCACTCAAACTACCCAAACAAACCAAGTCCGCCCGATCAAGCGCTAGCAACGCTATAAAAAACCATATGATCGTTCAGACCATTTATGGCAAATTTCTGAGCTCATGGGACGATTTCAAAACCCGTCTAGTGTGAGTTCGAATCTCACCGAGGGCACCACATAAAAGCAGGTCGAGCCAAATATTCAATCCCAAGTCGGTTCCGCTTACCCAGATCGGACGCATAGCCCGGCAGCATCCGACCATAACCGGCCATAACGCCCAACATCTAGAGGGCAGCACGCGCCGCCTAAGAGGTTCTGTAGGGCTTTGACGTTCGCGCCCGCGCTAATCGCTAGCGATTGCCGTGGTGTGGTGTAGTTCGTGTGGCACGAGGCCACTCAGGCCGAGTTTTGCCGCCGCCGGCCGTCGTGAATCCCTTCGTCCGGTCGGCCTTGGCGGATGTGCGCCACGCGCTGCAGTTCGATGAGGACTGCCCGCTCTTTTGCTTACGCCGCGACTACCGACGCAACGTCTGAACCCAAGGCATGGGCGGCCATAGGTAAAGACTCTTTTTGAGGCAGCTTTGCGACAGTGTCACGTGGGTTTTCTCTGCCACAGTATGACGCCGCGGGCCCGTCTCAGTTCTTTAGTTCTGAGACAGATTGTCACTGCTGGGCTCAGTTGGCGCGTTATAGACGAGGACGGTCGTCATCATAAACAGCCGCCGCGACGCCAATTCAAACGCGGATGACGCGGTGGCGAGCGGTTTAGTGTCGCGTCATGGATCGAATCTGGCAGTGGGCGTGGGACCGGTACGGGCCGAGGTACTTGTGGGCGGTATATGGGATCTCAATTCCCGTCCTGCTTGTGCTCTACCTCGCTATCTCGCTTCCTGTTGTTGCGTCAGAGGGGTCCGGTCACTACATGGAGGCCGCCGCCGTTGCCGTTGTTGCCGCGATGGTGACGGCATACGTGATCGTTCGTCCTGGCATGAGCGAACGGCAATTTATCGAGCAGTGGGCAGCCGGCCAGGAGGTCGATCGGATGAGAGCACTAGGAGCCACCTACACGTGGGCTCGGGGAGCGGCGGCCCGAACCGTAATTGGCAACGCGGTTTTACTTGCTGTGGTTTTGGTCCTCGTCGGTGTGATCGCCGGGGCGAGCGGGTCGCGGCTCGTGCAGTACGGGATCGTCGGCGTCACGTTCGGAATTGCGATGATGCTGCCGGGTGTGCATAGCTTCCCGGAAGGTTCAATGCGGCCCGCCAGGGTGGCCATTGTCGGGGACACCGGGATCGGTGATTCGCTGCCACGCTCTCGCCCGACTTTTGCCGCGTGGTCGAATATGTCATCGGTCGCGAACGTGTTCGTGTTCGCCGTGTTGGCTGCGATGTGGGCCGCAGTGGTTCATCGGTCTAACGAAATGCCCGTACTTTCCGTGGTGATCGCGGGTGCTTTGACGCTTGGGTTGGGGGTGCCGCTCACGACCGGAGCTGCGTCCTCGCCCATCCTGCGTCCGATTCGCGACCTCGCCGAAGGGACTGAACGTGTCGCGGCCGGTGATTACAGCCAGCGTCTGCCGGTGGTGCAGGACGATGACCTCGGCGCGCTAACTGCGTCGTTCAACCGGATGCAGGCGGGTTTGGCTGAGCGGCAACGACTTCAGGCCGCGTTCGGCACCTACGTCGACCCCGCCCTGGCGACGCGGCTACTTGCGCAGGGTGACGACGTGTTCACCGGTGAGCGCCGCGAGGTGACGGTGATGTTGGTCGACGTGCGCGACTTCACCCCATTCGCCGAGGCGAACACCGCCGAGGACACCGTCGCCCGCCTCAACGCCCTATTCGAGATCGTCGTGCCCGCCGTCGTGGATGCCGGTGGGCATGTCAACAAGTTCCTCGGCGACGGCGCGCTGGCCGTCTTCGGCGCCCCGAACGATCTGGCGACTCATGCCGATGCCGCAGTGAATGCTGCTGTCTTGATTCAGCGTCTGGTCGCTGAGCGGTTCGGTGGGGAGCTTCGGATCGGCATCGGAATCAACACCGGTGTGGTGATCGCCGGCACCATTGGCGGCGGGGGCAAGTTGGAGTTCACCTTGATCGGTGACACGGTCAATGTCGCAGCCCGCGTCGAGCAACTCACCAAAACCACCGGCGACGCCATCCTTCTCACCGAGCAGTGCGTTGCCGCTTTGGCGCCTCTACCACGCGGGCTCATCGAGCGGGGATTCCATGCCCTGAAAGGAAAGTCCGCCGCCGTGCAGGTCTTCGGCCTCAGCTAGGTGCTTCAAACCCTTGTTGCGATCACCCTCTCGACGAGCCCATCCTTTCGCCGCGGCTTTCGAGAAACTCACAACGTTAGTTCTGAGACTGCGGTATGGCTATGTGGGAACTAGGGCCCTGGTACTCGAACGTGTTGATTCATGCACATCGATACGTCGGGCCGGCGCCCTGGGCCAGGACTTGACCCGTCTTGGGCATTTCAATGGGCTAATGCTTGTTCAAGAGGATTTTCATAGGGCTCATTTGGTGGATTCGCCCTCTGACGGATAGCGTCCATGTCTAGTCCCCGTGAGGAGATGTCACCCCTGGCCAGGGAGGACGTGATGAGCCCCGCAGCCGCAACGACCCACAACGTTGACTACAACGCGATCCCGATCAAGACTCCCGGTCAGATCGCAATGATGCGTGAAGCCGGCAAGGTCTGCGCCCAGATATTGCAGGACCTCACACCCCACGTTCAACCCGGCGTCACGACACAGCAGATCAACGACATCGCCTACGACTTCATCGTCAACAAATACGGTGCCGACGTCGACCGCGAGGATCTATCGGGCTACGACTCCAGCGAGTACGCCTGCATCTCAATCGCACACAACGAGATCGCCTTCAGCGGCGAGCCCAGCGCGATCCCACTTAAGAAGGGCGACCTGTTCGGGGTGGACGTCAGCCTCAAGAAGGAAGGCTGGTGCGGCGACACCCAGCGCATGTGGATCGTGGGCGACGAGACCTCGTCCCAGGCCCGGCTACTCACGGCCGTGGGTTATCAGGCCATGTGCCTTGGGATCAGCCTGGTACGCCCCGGCGCCGAGCTACAGAAAATCGCCGAAGAAGTTCAGGCATACGTGGAGTCATTCGGCTTCTCGATGCTCCGAGTGCCCAGCGGCACCGGCCATTCGTGCGGCCAGGTGCACGCCGACGGCTGGCTAATCCCCTACTACCACGACCCACGCAACGAGGGCCGCGTCCTGGAAAAGAATATGGTCATTACGGTGGAGCCGTTCATCTGTGCTGGCAGCGGTGAAGGGACCCGCCTGTCCAACAACACCCGCTCGGCGGTCACCGTGGATAAATCGCTGGCGGTCTACTGGGAGCACGTGGTGGCAGTGACCGATACCGGATGCGAAGTACTCGACCTACGCGAAGACGAGGACGTCACCTTCTACGATCACCGAAACCACGAATCCGCGTGACGAAGGTCGCCGGGGCGCTCGCTGCGAGCCCGAAGTTCATGCTGCGCAGTCTGTCCGACGCGCTGACGCGGGCGATTGGTGGTGGCTCGGTATTCCTCGACGATGCGGACGTAGAGGCGCGTAAGAGTTATGAAGACAGGGCGGGACACAGCTAGAGGACAAGCTGCGCAACGTCTAAGCCACCGAGAAGACCTCGGCTACCGATAGCCGACAGCTAGGTGCTTGTGACACAAAGTTTTGCTGCGACCTTTGAGAAACCAGGAATATTAGATTTGCGACACCGTCAAGGCAAATCGCGGATCTATTGGGCAGCCACCTATCAATACGCTTGTCTACCGAATTCCGTTAAGTTGCTCCCCGTTGATTTGGGCCTTAGAACCGAGGAACATCGCGACCACGAAGCATTCCCGCGTCCCGTCGTGTCTGAGAGGACCCAGATGAGCTTGAACAAACATCACGACGGTGAGGCTGGCGCGAGGGCCGGCAGGTTGACCACCGCGGCTGGTGCGCCCGTCGTTGACAACAACAACGTGATCACCGCCGGCCCGCGTGGCCCGCA
>NZ_DATNJW010000614.1:0-2116 GCF_035603715.1 Mycobacterium sp.
GGCGGCACACGAGTTGAAGAAGGCCTTGTGTCCGGAGTTGTGAATGATCACCAGCGGATCGTCGGGCGCGATGTCGTCCAGCCAGGTCAGCGTCGGCTCCGGCAGTCCGGGCTGCAGCAGCGCATCCCAGCCGAGGAGGTAAGCGCCGTCTGGCCCGCGCCGTTTTACCTCGCTGCGAACAGCCTCGACGACGTCGTCGGCGTTGCGCATCGTGACCGGCCGGATGTCCACCAGCCGGTCCGACAGCGCGATCGCCTCCATCAGCGGATGGCCGTGTGCCTCAATAAATCCCGGCATGACGCAGCCGTCACCGATATTGAGAGTTTGGGTGGTTGGGCCGGTGAAATCGGCCATCTCGGAGCGGTCCCCCACCGCGACGATCCGGCCGTCGGCCACCGCCAGCGCCTCAACGGTGGGCCTGGTGTCGTCGACGGTCAGCACAGTTCCGGTGATGACGAGGTCTGCAGCGGCCATGGGCACGAAGCCTACTGATGGCCGAGGCGCCGAAGGGGGTAGCAGACAAGAATTGCAACACGTTCTAGTCTGGCCACATGAGTGACGAGCTGCTGCGCAACCCGACCCATAACGGCCATCTGTTCGTCGGCGCGCTCAAGCGCCACAAGGACAGGCCGGTGCTGTTCCTCGGCGACACCACGCTGACCGGCGGTCAGCTGGCCGAACGTGTCAGCCAGTACATCCAGGCTTTCGAGGCGCTGGGCGCCGGCACCGGCGTCACGGTCGGCATGCTGGCACTCAACCGACCCGAGGTCCTGATGATCCTCGGCGCCAGCCAGACCCAGGGCTACCGGCGCACCGCCCTGCACCCGCTGGGTTCGCTGGACGACCACGCCTACGTGCTCTCCGATGCCGGCGCCACGGCGCTGATCATCGACCCGAACCCGATGTTCGTCGAGCGGGCACTGGGCTTGCTGGACAAGGTCGACTCGCTGAAGAAGATCCTGACCATCGGGCCGGTGCCCGAGGAGCTGAAGGATGTCGCGGTCGATCTGTCCGCCGAGGCGGCCAAGTACTCCCCGCAGCCAATAGTCGTGGCGGACTTGCCGCCTGACCACATCGGCGGCCTGACCTACACCGGCGGCACGACCGGTAAGCCCAAGGGCGTCATCGGCACCACCGGGAACATCGCGACGATGACGCAGATCCAGCTCGCGGAGTGGGAGTGGCCAGAGCACCCGCGGTTCTTGATGTGCACGCCGCTGTCGCACGCCGGTGCGGCGTTCTTCACGCCCACGGTGGTCAAGGGCGGCGAGATGGTGGTGCTGGGCAAGTTCGATCCGGCCGAGGTGTTGAAAGTCATTGAAGAGCAACGCATTACGGCCACGATGTTGGTGCCGTCGATGCTGTATGCGCTGATGGACCACCCGGATTCACACACCCGCGACCTGTCGTCGCTGGAGACCGTCTACTACGGCGCCTCGGCGATGAACCCGGTGCGGCTGGCCGAGGCGATCCGGCGGTTCGGCCCGATCTTCGCCCAGTATTACGGGCAGTCCGAGGCGCCGATGGCGATCACCTATCTGGCCAAGGGCGACCACGACGAGAAGCGGCTGACGTCCTGCGGGCGCCCGACCTTGTTCGCGCGGGTGGCGTTGCTCGGCGAGGACGGCAAGCCCGTCGCGCAGGGCGAGCCGGGCGAAATCTGCGTCAGCGGGCCACTTTTGGCCGGCGGCTACTGGCACCTGCCCGAAGCGACGGCCGAGACCTTCAGGGACGGCTGGCTGCACACCGGTGACATGGCCCGCGAAGACGAGGACGGGTTCTACTTCATCGTCGACCGGGTCAAGGACATGATCGTCACCGGCGGCTTCAACGTCTTCCCCCGCGAAGTTGAGGACGTCATCGCCGAGCATGCGGCGGTCGCGCAGGTGTGCGTGGTCGGCACGCCGGACGAGAAGTGGGGTGAGGCCGTGACCGCGGTTGTGGTGTTGCGCCCGGACGCACCGACCGACGACGCCGCGATCGAGGCGATGACCTCCGAGATCCAGGCCGCGGTCAAGGACCGCAAGGGTTCGGTGCAGTCACCCAAGCGGATAGAGATCGTCGACGCGCTGCCGTTGACCGGGCTGGGCAAGCCGGACAAGAAGGCCGTGCGGGC
>NZ_DATNJW010000615.1:0-5902 GCF_035603715.1 Mycobacterium sp.
GCCAGCGGGGTCGGCGAGATCCCGGTGGTCCGAGGCACATTGAAGATGTTGATGAAAGCGGCGTTGCCCTCGCTGGACGCGTAGAACTCGCACACCCGCGCGATGTTGAACCGCGAGGTGAACTCGTCCCAGATCTCCGGACGCAGCCCGTTGCCCGCGATCAGCCGCACCTTGTGGGCGCGGTCGGTGGGCTTCTCGGGCTGATTCAGCAGATACCGGCAGATCTCGCCGATGTAGATGAAAGCCGTTGCCTTGCTGGCGATCACCTCGTCCCAGAACCTCGACGCGGAGAAGGACTTGCCCAGCGCCAGCGTCGCCCCCGAGTTGATCACCGATCCGACCGCGACCGTCAGCGCGTTGTTGTGGTACAGCGGTAGGCAGCTGTACAACGTGTCAGAACTCTTGAGCCGCAAGCCAAGTCCGCCGAATATCGCGAGCGCGGACAGCCACCGCTTGTGGGTCATCACGCTGGCCTTGGGGTGACCGGTGGTGCCCGAGGTGAAGATGTAGAACGCGGTGTCCTTGGCCAGCACCGCGGACGCCGACGGTGGGTTGGTGGTCGGCGCGGTGGCCGACAGCCGTTCCATCTCCTCGATGGTTGTCGGGGCGATGGGGGCCCCTCCGCATTCCTCCACCGCATCGACGAAGTCGGACTCGACGACCAGCGCCTTGGCATCCAGCAGGCCGATGCTGTGCGCCAGCACCTCGCCGCGCTGGTGGTAGTTGAGCATGCCGGCGACCGCGCCGCACTTGACCGCGGCCAGCATCATCAGCACGGCGTTGGGTGAGTTGCGCAGCATGATCCCGACGACGTCGCCGCGGCCGACGCCCCGCGCGGCCAGCACGGCGGCGTAACGATTAGCGGTGGCATTGGCCTCGCGGTAGGTCAGCTGCTGCTCGCCGAACCGGATGAAGATCCGGTCGCCGTAGCGCTCGGCACGATCCTGGAAGATCTTGCCGATCGAGACCTTGAAGTTCGGCTGCGCACGCACCAGCGTGAGCATCCCGCGGGCGATCACCGGAAGATCGGCCAACACCGCAGGCGCCCGGGTCGCGATGTCAATCAGTCCGATCGACGAGTGGTCACGGGCGTTGTTCTGAGACATGGCGGCCAGCCTATCGAGGCGCAGCAAACGCACTCAGCGGGGTGCGCAGGCCGCGATCGCCGCATCGACGTCGTCGACAACCACCAGCGTGTCCATCGCCGCTTGCGAGACGTAGCCGCTGTCGAGCAGCCCGCGCAACCATGCGCGCAGCCCGTCGAAGTGTCCGGCCGGATCCAGCATCACCACCGGCTTGTCGTGCATGCCCAGATACCCGCCGGTCCAGGCCTCGAACAGCTCCTCCAGCGTGCCGATACCGCCCGGCAGCGTGATGAACGCGTCGGCGCGGTCCTCCATGATCTGTTTGCGCTCCCGCATCGTGTCGGTGACGATCAGCTCGTCGGCATCGTGGTCGGCGACTTCGCGGCGAACCAGGGCCTTGGGAATGACGCCGACGGTCCAGCCACCGCGCGCCCGGGCAGCCGTGGCCAGCGCACCCATCGCCGAGACGTTGCCGCCACCCCAGACCAGGGTCCAGCCCCGCTCCGCGATCGCCTCGCCTAGCTCGGCAGCCAGCGCCAGCAACTCGGGATCGGTGGGTCCGGACGCGCAGTACACGCAGACCGCTCGTGGATGGGGTGCATCGCGTTTGGGGTGCACAGTCGAAACGTAGACCAACCTTGCCGCCGAGCGCATTTGGGCCTAACCGCATGCGGTCAGGGGCGCGCGCCATAAGATCCGGCGGTGCCGAGTGCTTGGGTTGCCGCGCCGCCGGACGCATTGCTGCGCGAGGTCACGGCCGGTTTGACCGATCCGCACCGCTCCGGCGTGGCGATCCTGGGAGCCGACGGCGTCGGCAAGACATTGCTGGCTGGCAGCGCCGCCGAGGCGTTCGCCGCGCCGTCGACCGTCGTGCACCGGGTGGTGGGCACCGCGACCGAGCGGGTCATCCCGTTCGGCGCATTCCGCGCCCTGCTGGCCGACGCCGACATCACCGAGGCGGGCCGGCCGGCCGAGCTGCTGCGCGCCGCACACGAGCACCTGACCGCTGATGACGCTCAGCAGCTTTTCGTCGTCGACGACGCACACCACCTCGACCATCTGTCTGCAACGTTGATCTACCAGCTGGCGGTCGGCGGCTCGGCGCGGCTGATCGTCACGGTCCGGTCGGACGCCGAGCTGCCCGACGCGATCGCGGCGCTGTGGGCCGACGAGTTGCTGAACCCGATCGAGGTCGGGCCGCTGGACGCGGAGGCGACGAAGACCTTGCTGGAATCGGCCCTGCCGGCGCCGCCGGATGCCGACGTGGTCGACCAGGCGTTTGCCCACAGCCAGGGCAACCCGCTTCACCTGCGGCACCTGGTCGACAGCGGCGACCCGACCAATGGCGCCGCACTGCCGGCCCTGATCGACGGTTATCTGTCCGGTCTGCCGGCGTCGGCACGCGCAGTCCTGGACTATCTCGCTCTGGCTGAGCCGCTGCAGCGCAGCGATGTGACGGCGTTGGCCGACGAGGGCGCGGTCGAGGAGGCCGAAGCCGTCGGCGCGGTGAGCATCGATGGCGAGCTGGTCTATGCGGCGCATCCGCTCTACACCGCCCGCGCGGGTGCGGCGCTGACGCCCGACGCCGCGCGGGCGTTGCGCATGTCGCTGGTCGAACGCCTCGCGGCCGGCTCGTCCACCCATCTCCGCCACCAGCTGCGGATCGCGACGCTGGCCATCGACAGCGACAACCCCGGCGCGGTCGACGATTTCGTGTCCGCGGCCCAGCACGCGCTGCGGTTCGGCGAGCTTGTGCTGGCCGAGCAGCTCGCCCAGGCGGCGCTGGACCGCACCGGCGGACTGCCCGCGCGGCTGGCACTGGGTTACGCGCTGGCCTGGCAGGGCCGCGGGCGGCAAGCCGACTCGGTGCTGGCCGCGGTGGACCCCGACCAGTTGTCGCCGTCCGAGCTGATGGCGTGGGCACTGCCGCGGGCGGCCAACCAATTCTGGATGCTCAGCGAACCGGCACAGGCCACCGCTTTTTTGCAGACCACCCGGACCCGGGTTTCGTCGCCGACGGCACAGGCCACCCTCGACGCGCTGGCGGCGACCTTCGCGATGAACGCGGGAACACCGTTGCGCACGTTGCGGATCGCCGGCGAGGTGCTGGCATCGCCGCACGCCGACGCAGTGGCTGTCGGGTGGGCTGCCTCGGCGGCAGCGCTGAGCTCCGCCCGTACCGGACAGTTCGACGACGTCGAAGAGCTGGCCCGGCGGGCGACGGCCGCCGATCATCCCGGGCTGCTCCGGTTCACCAGCGGCTTCGGCCGGATCACCGCGCTGGTGATGGCGGGCCGGCTGACCGAGGCGCGCGCGCTGGCGCAGCGCTACACCGACTTCGCCGAGCTGCAGCAGCCGGGCCGGGCGATCGGCGAGACGTTGGTGGGCTACGTGGCGATCGCGCAGGGCGACTTCGACGACGCCGTGACGCTGCTGAGCCGGGCCGCCGACCCGCTGGCGCGCACCGGCTACTCGTGGGGCCCGCTGTCGTTGATGCTGCTGACGCAGGCACTCGGCCAGCAAGGCGAACAGCTCGAAGCCGCAAAGGTTTTGAGTCGGGCCGAGTCGCGGCACGGGCTGAAGTCGACGTTGTTCGCACCGGAGTTGGCCTTGGCCAAGGCGTGGTCGAAGGCGGCCCGCGGCGACACGACCGGCGCGATCGAAGCCGCCCGCGAGGCGGTGCAGACCGCGGAACGTGGCGGGCAGTCGGCGATCGCACTGCGCGCCCTGCAGGATGCCGCCCGCCTCGGCGACGTGCGCGCCGTGCAGCGGGCCCAACGCTTGGCGGTCGAAGTGAATTGCGTGTTGGGACGGCTGACGCTGGCGCACGCCCGGGCATTGGCCGCCGGCGATGCCGACGCGCTGACGGAGGTCGCCGCCGACCTTGCCGATCGCGGACTGCACCCTGCGGCCGCCGACGCGTCCGCCCAAGCGCAACGCGCCTAGGCACTCAGGGCCTAACCGCTCAGATAGGCCCGCAGCATCGTCACGGCGTCGGTGATCTGGTGGATCGGCACCAGTTCGTCGCGGGTGTGCGCGAGGTTGGGATCGCCGGGCCCGTAGTTGACCGCCGCGATGCCACGCGCGGCGAACCGCGATACGTCGGTCCACCCGTATTTCGCCCGCACCTGCCCGCCGGCGGCGTCGACGAGGTCCTTCGCCGCCGGGTTGGACAGACCGGGCAGCGCTCCTGCCGCGGAGTCGGTCTGCTCGATCCGCACGTCGAGGCCGTCGAGAACCTCATGGACGTGGCTCAGCGCGGCCTCCGGCGATCGGTCGGGAGCGAAGCGAAAGTTCACCGTCACCGAGGCCGCATCGGGGATGACGTTGCCGGCAACGCCGCCGTCGATGCGGACCGCCGACAATCCCTCACGGTAGGTGCACCCGTCGATCTCGACACTGCGGGCCCGGTAGGCCGCGAGCCGATCCAGCACCGCGCCCAGCTTGTGAATGGCGTTGTCGCCCAGCCATGCTCGCGCCGAGTGGGCGCGAGTCCCGTCGGCGTGGACGACAATACGTAAAGTCCCCTGGCACCCGGCCTCGATGTACCCGCCGGTCGGCTCGCCGAGGATCGCCACGTCGGCCGTCAGCCAATCCGGCAACTCACGTTCGATCCGCCCCAAACCATTTGCCGCCGAATCGATTTCCTCGCAGTCGTAGAACACCAGCGTCAAATCGTGGGCAGGCGCGGTGACGGTGGCGGCCAGATGCAGAAAGACCGCGTCACCGGACTTCATGTCTGTTGTGCCGCAACCGTGTAGCGATTCGGCGTCCCGACGGCTCGGCAGATTACCGGCCACCGGCACGGTGTCGAGGTGGCCGGCCAGCAACACCCGGGTCTGGCGGCCCAGCGCGGTACGGGCAAGCACGGCATTGCCGTTGCGGATGATCTCGAAGCTCGATGTCTGCGCCCGCAGCGCGGCCTCGACCTCGTCGGCGATGCGCTGTTCGTGCCGCGACTCGCTGGGGATGTCGACCAGAGCTGCGGTCAACGCAATCGGGTCGCCACGTAGGTCCAGCACGGTCTCAGCCTAGTGGGTGGGTAGCGTGGGGCGCGTGACTGCAGCTTCGGGTATTGGGCTGGCAACGCTGGCCGCCAACGGATCGGTTCTCGACACTTGGTTCCCTGCACCGGAACTGATCGACTCGGGCCAGAGCGGCACGACGCGGTTGTCGGTGGCCGAGGTGCCCGACGAGTTCGCCGCGCTCGCGGGCCGCGACGAGGACCGCGACACCGAGACCGTCGTGGTGCGCACGGTGATCGGCTCGCTCGACGACAAGGCCGCCGACGCCTACGACGGCTATCTGCGACTGCATCTACTCTCGCATCGGCTGGTCGCTCCGCACGGGCTCAATGCCGACGGGTTGTTCGGGGTGCTGACCAACGTGGTGTGGACCAACTACGGGCCGTGCGCGGTCGACGGTTTCGAGACGGTACGGACGCGGCTGCGCCGGCGCGGCCCGGTCGCGGTCTACGGGGTGGACAAGTTCCCCCGCATGGTCGACTACGTCGTGCCGACCGGGGTGCGCATCGCCGATGCCGACCGGGTGCGGCTGGGCGCGCACTTGGCGTCGGGAACAACGGTGATGCACGAGGGCTTCGTCAACTTCAACGCGGGCACGTTGGGCGCCTCGATGGTGGAGGGCCGCATCTCGGCAGGCGTGGTGGTCGGCGACGGCTCGGACATCGGTGGGGGCGCCTCGATCATGGGCACGCTGTCCGGCGGTGGCACCGAAGTGATCTCGGTCGGCAAGCATTGCCTGCTCGGCGCGAATTCCGGGCTGGGCATCCCGCTGGGCGACGACTGCGTCGTCGA
>NZ_DATNJW010000616.1:0-8045 GCF_035603715.1 Mycobacterium sp.
AGGGAGCAGCGCAGCAGCGATTCGCTACCTATTATTCAGTGGCGAGCCATGCAGAGGCGCATCATTCACAGGCAATCAATTGGGTAACCATCCGATCCGAATCGGCGAGGGCGACAGATGAGCTACGACTGGACCGATAACCGCAAGAATCTGATGCTGTTCGCCGGCCGCTCGCATCCCGAGCTGGCCGAACAGGTGGCCAAGGAGCTCGACGTACACGTCACCGCTCAGACCGCTCGCGACTTCGCCAACGGCGAGATCTTCGTGCGTTTCGACGAATCGGTCCGCGGCTGCGATGCGTTCGTCCTGCAGTCACACCCAATGCCGGTCAATCAGTGGCTGATGGAACAGCTGATTATGATCGACGCGCTCAAACGCGGAAGCGCCAAGCGGATCACCGCGGTCGTCCCGTTCTACCCGTATGCCCGGCAGGACAAGAAGCACCGCGGGCGCGAGCCGATCTCGGCACGCCTGGTCGCCGACCTGTTCAAGACCGCCGGCGCGGACCGGATCGTCACCGTCGACCTGCACACCGATCAGATCCAGGGCTTCTTCGACGGGCCTGTCGACCACATGCGCGGCCAAAACCTGCTGACCGGCTACATCAAGGACAACTACGCCGGCGCCGACATGGTCGTGGTCTCCCCCGATTCCGGCCGGGTGCGGGTCGCCGAGAAGTGGGCCGACGCGATGGGCGGTGTCCCGCTGGCCTTCATTCACAAGACCCGTGACCCGCGGGTGCCCAACCAGGTGGTGTCCAACCGGGTCGTCGGTGAGGTGGAGGGGCGTACCTGCGTGTTGATCGACGACATGATCGACACCGGTGGCACTATCGCGGGCGCGGTGAAGCTGCTGCGCAACGACGGTGCCAAAGACGTCGTCATCGCGGCCACCCATGGCGTGCTGTCCGACCCGGCCTCTGAGCGGTTGGCCCAGAGCGGCGCCAAGGAAGTGATCGTCACCAACACGCTTCCGATCGGCGAGGAGAAGCGCTTCCCGCAGCTCACCGTGTTGTCGATCGCCCCGCTGCTGGCGACCACCATCCGCGCGGTATTCGAAAACGGTTCGGTCACAGGACTATTCGACGGTGATGCATAGATGGCCAGTGACGCCGTCATCTATCACAACCCCCGTTGCTCGACTTCGCGCAAGACTCTGGAGTTGCTGCGCGACAATGCTATTGAGCCCAAGGTCGTCGAATATCTGAAGACACCGCCGTCTCGTACCGAGTTGGTGAAGATGATTCGCGCCGCCGGTATCGAGGTGCGGGCGGCCGTGCGTAAACGTGAGGCGCTGTACGCCGAGCTCAATCTGGCCGATGCGAGTGACGACCAGTTGCTCGATGCGATGGCTGAACATCCCATCCTCATCGAGCGGCCGTTTGTCGTCACATCGAAAGGCACACGGCTGGCTCGTCCGGTCGACACGGTGCGCGAGATCCTGTGAGCCCACCGGTACGACTCGCCGCGGCGCTGGCAGCCTTGACGGTGGCAGCGGCCGCATGCGGATCGAAAAGTCCTGACTATCAGTCGATTTGGTCGACCACCCCAACGACTACCAGCGCGACGCCGACAGACAAGCCGATCCCGTTCTCGCAGTATCTGGAAAGCAACGGGGTATCCGGTACGCCAGTCGACCCCGACACGCTGACCGACCTGACCGTGTCGATTCCGACGCCGCCGGGCTGGAAGCGGATCAATCGGCCGAACATCCCGACCACCACGAAGTTGATCGCCGGGGCCGACGCCTTTCCCAACGCCATGCTCATCGTGTTCAAGCTGGTTGGGGAATTCGATGCCGCTGAATTGGTCAAGCACGGCAACGACGATGCCCGGCTCGCGGAGAACTTCAAACAGCTCGAATCGTCCAGTGCCGATTTCCACGGCTTCCCGTCGTCGATGATCGAGGGCAGCTACAACCTCGGCGACCAGCGGCTGCACACCATCAATCGGATCGTGATCGCCCACGGACCCGGCGAAGAGGCGGACCGCTACCTCATTCAGCTCGCGGTCACCAGCCTGGCCGACAAGGCCGTCGCCGACGCGGTCAACGTCGAGGCGATCATCCACGGTTTCACCGTCGCCGCCAAGTAACGCCACCGCACTACTGTGTTTTCCATGACCTCGTGGACCGCAGCAGACCTGCCCTCGTTCGCCGGGCGCACCGCCATCGTCACAGGGGCCAACAGCGGTCTCGGCGAGGTGACGGCCCGCGAACTGGCCCGAGTCGGCGCTCAGGTGATCCTGGCCGTGCGCAACACCGGCAAGGGTGAAGCCGCCGCCCGTGAAATGACCGGAGACGTCGAAGTCCGTCAGCTCGACCTGCAGGATCTGGCCTCGGTGCGGCAGTTCGCCGACGGAGTCGACAGCGTCGACGTGCTGGTCAACAACGCCGGCATCATGGCCGTCCCGCACGCCGTCACCGCCGACGGCTTCGAGAGCCAGATCGGCACCAACCACCTCGGCCACTTCGCGCTGACCAACCTATTGCTGCCGAAAGTCACCGAGCGGGTGGTGACGGTGTCGTCGCTGATGCACTGGATGGGGTACATCAGCCTGCGCGACCTGAACTGGACGGCACGGCCCTACTCGGCGTGGCTGGCCTACGGCCAGTCCAAACTTGCCAACCTGCTGTTCACCAGCGAGCTGCAACGGCGGCTCGAGGCGGCGCGCTCGCCGCTGCGGGCGGTGGCCGCCCATCCCGGCTACTCGCACACCAACCTGCAAGGGCAATCCGGGCAGAAGATCAGTGACGCACTGATGGCGGTGGGTAATCGATTGGCCAGCGACGCCGACTTCGGCGCCCGGCAAACGCTGTATGCCATCTCGCAGGACATCCCGGGCAACAGCTTCATCGGCCCGGCGTTCGGAATGTTCGGACGGACCCGGCCGAGCGGGCGCAGCCCGCTGGCCAAACGCCACGCCACCGCCGGTGCGCTCTGGGAGCTGTCCGAGCAGCTCACAGACACCAAATTTCCGCTCTGAGGTGCCGATGCGCTAGCCTGACCAGGCGTCACGGCGAGGGTGGCTTTAACAAGCCGCCGTTATCGACGGGGGCCGACAGTAGTCGCGATCCTGGCCGTGCAACGGAATCTGACACAGGAGCGACACCATGGCTAGATCTGAGAACAAGCTGACCGCGCTAGTGCGGACCCAAACCGGCAAAGGCGCGTCCCGGCGGGCACGGCGCGAAGGCAAGATTCCGGCCGTTCTCTACGGTCACGGCGCCGAGCCACAGCACTTGGAGTTGCCCGGCCATGACTTCGCGGCGGTGCTGCGGCACTCCGGCACCAACGCGGTGCTGACCCTCGACATCGACGGCAAAGAACAGTTCGCGTTGACCAAGGCGCTCGCCATCCACCCGATCCGCCGCAGCATCACCCATGCCGACCTGCTGGTGGTCCGTCGCGGCGAGAAGGTCACCGTCGAGGTCAACGTCGAGGTGGTCGGCGAGGCCGCCTACGGCACCCTGGTGACCCAGGAGACCAGCACGATCGAGATCGAAGCCGACGCGATGTCGATCCCGCAGTCGTTGACCTTGTCGCTCGACGGCGCTGAGCCGGGCACCCAGTTCACCGCCGGCCAGATCGCGCTGCCGGCGGGGGTCACGCTGATCGCCGACCCTGATCTTCTGGTGGTCAACGTCGTGAACGCACCGACCGCCGAGGACCTCGAGAGCGAGGGCGCCGGCGAGGTGGCCGAGGCCGAAGAGCCGGCCGAGGAGGCCGCCGAGGGCGAGGGCGAGGCAGCCGAAGCCGAGTCCGAATCCGAATAGACCGTGGCCGGCCCACAATTGGTGGTGGGTCTGGGCAACCCCGGACCGAACTATGCCCAGACGCGGCACAACCTGGGGTTCATGGTGGCAGACCGGCTCGCGGCTCGGCTGGGCTCGAACTTCAAGGTGCACAAGCGTTCCGGCGCGGAGATCGTGACCGGTCGGCTCGGCGGACGTTCCGTCGTGCTGGCCAAGCCGCGCTGCTACATGAACGAGTCCGGCCGCCAAGTCGGTCCGCTGGCCAAGTTCTACTCGGTGCCCGCCGCTGACGTGCTGGTCATTCACGACGAGCTCGACATCGACTTCGGCCAGATTCGGCTGAAGCTCGGTGGCGGCGAGGGCGGCCACAATGGGCTGCGCTCGGTCGCGAGCGCGCTGGGCACCAAGGACTTTCAGCGGATCCGGATCGGCATCGGCCGACCACCGGGGCGCAAGGATCCGGCGGCGTTCGTGCTGGAGAATTTCACCGCCACCGAACGCCCCGAAGTGCCGACGATCTGCGAGCAGGCGGCAGACGCCACCGAACTGCTGCTCGAGCTGGGTCTAGAGGCAGCGCAGAACCGAGTACACGCCTGGTGAGTCGGCGCGCTTGTCGCCGGTAAACCCGGTCAGACGTAAAGATCTCATCAAGGAAGCGGCGAGCTCGCGTAAAGAAGTCGTGAGTGCGGTTGTCCGCTCAACTTAACTGCTGCTCTGCTGTTCCCATGGACCACTCCAGGGTGGACGCACAAGCCAAGCGTCGAGCGCTTAGGCCGTGGTGCGCCCGAGGCACTTAGGCTTGTATGTGGCCGCGACCACGCTGCCACTTCGAAAAATAATCAAGCCAAGGAACTTTCGCAAAAATCTTACCGATCCACCCGCCGCTCCGGCAGGGGCGATAGCCCTCGCCCGCTTATTGCTATCCAACTGTGCTGTCTAACAACATAATTCGATTCATAGCGAACGGCATTTATTGTGCCCGTTACATAATCGGACCCCTTTCTGAAACATAGCGGCCACACGATCACACCGGAAAAACGGCACCGCCTCCGCGGGTGACTCAGAGACGTTGCCAGACAACGTATCCGTCATAGCCGACGACTTCGGAGATGGAGCTAAGAACAATGCTTCAAGAGTTCTTGCACAACTTCCTGCACAACCTCTTCAAGCCGTTGCTGCTGTTCTTCTACTTCGGTTTCCTGATCCGGATGCTCAAGGTGGACTTCGAGTTCCCCTACGTCATCTATCAGGGCCTCACGATGTACCTGCTGGTGGCCATCGGTTGGCACGGCGGCGAAGAACTCGCCGATATCAAGGCTTCGAGCATCGGCCACATTGCGGGATTCATGATCACTGGGTTTGTCTTGAACTTTGTGATCGGCATGCTCGCATACCTGCTGTTGAGCCGCCTGACAAAGCTGCGGCGAGTGGATAAGGCGACCGTCGCCGGCTATTACGGGTCGGACTCGGCAGGCACGTTCGCCACCTGCGTGGCCGTCTTGGCCGGCGTCGGGCTGGCCTTTGACGCCTACATGCCGGTCATGCTGGCCGTCATGGAGATCCCGGGGTGTTTGGTTGCGCTGTATCTGGTGGCGCGGCTGCGGCACCGCGGGATGGACCGAGACGGCAACATGCCCGATGAGCCCGGCTACATCGCGCCCGTGCCGGCGAGTGTCGGTCCCGGCGCGGCAGCCCAGCCCGCTCCCGGACAGCAACTCGACATCGAACCGGACACCGAGGAGCGGGTGCAGTACGCGCTGAGAAGGCGCCGCCGTCCCGCGTGGGCGTCCGGCGAAAAGGGCGGCATCTTCTCACGCCAGCTGCTGCGGGAGGTCTTTCTCAATCCGGGACTGTGTCTGCTTTTCGGCGGCATCGTCATCGGGTTCGTCAGCGGGTTGCAGGGACATAAAGTCACTCACGACGCCGACTCGTTGTTCATCACCGCGTTTCAGGGCGCGCTTTGCCTGTTCTTGCTCGAGATGGGCATGACGGCTGCCAGTAAATTGCGGGACCTTAAGGCTGCTGGCCGCGGGTTCATCTTGTTCGGCCTTCTGGCGCCCAACCTCTTCGCGCCGCTCGGGATCATCGTCGCGCACGCCTATGCCTACCTCACCCATACCAACTTCGGGCCGGGGACGTATGTCCTATTCGCGGTGCTCTGCGGCGCGGCATCGTATATCGCCGTGCCTGCCGTTCAGCGTTTGGCGATCCCCGAAGCGAGTCCGACCCTGCCGCTCGCCGCGTCGCTGGGTTTGACGTTCTCCTACAACGTCACGATCGGGATCCCGCTCTATATCGAGATCTCCCGCGTCGTCGGGCAATGGTTCCCGGTCACGTGACGTCGCCGTAGCTCGACGTCGAGAACCCAACAGCGGCAACGTCGCCGGACACAACTCTTGAAACTGATCGCGTCGCGATCAGCCATGCCACCGGAGGTGAGCATTAATGGATTTCGCATTCCTACCGCCGGAGATCAACTCCGGACGGATGTATACCGGACCTGGAGCCGGGCCGATGCTCGCCGCGGCGGCGGCCTGGGACGACCTGGCAGCCGAATTGAGTTCGACGGCAGCGTCTTACGCATCGACGGTCTCCAGCCTGACTGCCGGGACGTGGCAAGGCCCATCGTCAGAGTCCATGGCTACGGCCGCCGCCACCTTTGTGGAGTGGATGAATACCACTGCAGCACAGGCTGAGCAGACCGGCAACCAGGCCAAGGCTGCCGTCGCGGCATACGAGGCCGCCTTCGCGGCGACAGTGCCGCCGCCCGTGATCGAGGCCAACCGCGCGTTGTTGATGATGCTGATCGCGACGAACATCCTGGGGCAGAACACTCCCGCGATCGCTGCCACGGAAACCCATTACATGGAAATGTGGGCCCAGGACGCCGGCGCGATGTACGGCTACGCCGGGTCTGCAAGCAGCGCGTCGGTGCTGACTCCGTTCACCGAGCCGCCGCAGACAACCAACCCGGCGGGCACCGCGCAGCAGTCAGCCGCGGCCGCGCAGGCCGGCACCTCCGGCGCGTCGAGCATCGGCACGGAGATAACCCAGTTCATCAATTCCCTGCCGACCGCTTTGCAGAACCTGGCCAACGGCCTTGTGCAGTCGCCGACAACATCGACGAACTTGCTGTCCGGGCTATCACTGCCGCAACTAACCACAGCCACCTTGCCGCCCTGGCTGACGACCGACCTGACGAACTGGAACACCATCTTCTCGACCATCGCATCCGGGCCCTACTCGCTACAGGGGTTGACTTCCATACCCGGTGGCCCGTTCCTGTCGTTCGGTCAGGCATACGCCTGGGGTCAAAACGGACAGGGCGCCGCTTCTTTTCTTGCCGGCGCAAAGCCCATCACCGGGGCGCTGGCCCCGCTGGCCAGTGAGTTGGGGACGCCGCATCTCAGCGCGGCCTTTGGTGCGGGACCGGTATCGGGGTCGGTGGGCCGCGCAGCCCTGGTCGGCAGCATGTCGGTACCGCAGGGTTGGACTCAAGCCGCCCCGGAGATGGGGTTCAGGACGCTCGCCGCCGCGCTGCCCACCAACCTGGCGGGGGCGGCCGTCCCGGAGGCGTCATTAGCCGGCCAGGGCGGCATGTTCAGCCAGATGGCGGCTTCGAGCCTGGCCGGACGTGCCGTGGCAGCCACCGCGACGCAGTCGGTGAGTAGTGGTGCTCGTGCGGCCTCACTCGGCGGCGTCGTCGCCGAGGCGGATCCCGCCGCAGCCACCATTTTCGTAATCCCGGCGATCGAAGACTGACTGCAATGCCGACCCAGTCGTGCACCAAAGGGCAAGGGGTATAGACATGTTCTACGCAGCGTTTCCGCCCGAGATCAACTCGGGCAGGATGTATACCGGCGCGGGATCGGCGCCGTTGTTGGCCGCCGCGGCGGCCTGGGGCGAGCTGGCCAACGAATTGCAGCAGGCAACGACGTCCTATTCGACCGTGATCTCATCCTTGACCAGCGGACCATGGTTGGGTCCGACGTCGCTGAGCATGGCGGCCGCGGTCGCCCCATACCTCACCTGGATGCAGGGCACCGCGGCGCAGGCCGCCGAAACTGCGAGCCAGGCTAGCGCCGCGGCCAGCGCCTACGAGACGGCGTTCGCCGCACATGTGCCACCGGCTGAAATCGCCGCCAACCGTACCCAATTGGCGTCGCTGGTTGCGAGCAACATCATCGGGCAGAACAACGCAGCGATTTCGGCCATCGAAGTCCAATACGGCGAAATGTGGGCCCAGGACGCACTGGCGATGGACACCTACGCCTCCTCCTCGGCGGCCGCCT
>NZ_DATNJW010000617.1:0-4987 GCF_035603715.1 Mycobacterium sp.
CCGACGGCGCGGACCGACGGCGAGCGCATCCTGAACTGGCGTCAGCTCTACGACCTGCAGGCATTGCCCGAGCATCTGATCGTCGTCGGCTCGGGCGTCACCGGCGCCGAATTCGTACACGCCTATACCGAATTGGGCGTCGACGTCACGGTGGTCGCCAGCCGCGACCAGATCCTGCCCTACGAGGACGCTGACGCGGCCGCTGTGCTGGAGCGGATCTTCGCCGAGCGCGGAGTGCAGCTGGTCAAGAACGCCCGCGCCGACTCGGTGACCCGCACCGATTCCGGTGTGCTGGTGACCTTGGCCGACGGCCGGACAGTCGAGGGCAGCCACGCGCTGATGACGATCGGCTCGGTGCCCAACACCAGCGGCCTCGGCCTGGACCGGGTGGGCATCGAACTCGGACCGGGCAACTACCTGGCCGTCGACCGGGTCTCCCGGACGTCGGTGTCCAACATCTACGCCGCGGGCGACTGCACCGGGCTGCTGCCGCTGGCCTCGGTCGCCGCGATGCAAGGCCGGATCGCGATGTGGCACGCACTCGGCGAGGCCGTCACCCCGATCCGGCTGCGTACGGTCGCCGCTGCGGTGTTCACCCGGCCCGAGCTGGCGGCGGTGGGTGTTCCCCAAACCGCCATCGACGACGGATCGGTGCTGGCCCGCACGATCATGCTCCCGTTGCACACCAATGCGCGGGCCAAGATGTCGGGGCTTCGGCACGGCTTCGTCAAGCTTTTCTGCCGACAGGCCACCGGTGTGGTGATCGGCGGCGTGGTGGTCGCGCCGATCGCCTCGGAGCTGATTCTGCCGATCGCGATGGCCGTGCAGAACCGCCTGACGGTAAACCACCTGGCGCAGACCTTGAGCGTGTATCCGTCCCTGTCGGGCTCGATCACCGAGGCGGCCCGACGGCTGATGGCGCACGATGACCTGGACTGACCCGCCCAGGTAGCCTTGGATCAACAAATCTACTGACGAGTAACCGACAGGAGACCGTGCCGTGAGCGACGAGAATCGCGTCCCGGCCAGCGAGCAGCAGACCCGGCCGGGTTCGTTTATCGGACCCGAACAGCGCGCCAGAGCCTGGGACCGGCTGGCCGGCGAGCAGTTCGACGTCGTGGTGATAGGCGGCGGCGTGGTGGGTTCCGGAGCGGCTCTGGATGCCGCCACCCGAGGGCTGAAAGTCGCGCTGGTGGAAGCCCGCGACTTTGCCTCCGGCACGTCGAGCCGGTCCTCCAAGATGTTTCATGGCGGGTTGCGTTATCTCGAGCAGCTGGAATTCGGCCTGGTCCGTGTGGCGCTCTTCGAGCGCGAGTTGTCGTTGACCACGCTGGCCCCGCACCTGGTCAAGCCGCTGCCGTTTCTCTACCCGCTGACCAGGCGGTGGTGGGAGCGGCCCTACGTAGCCGCCGGTCTCTTGCTCTACGACGAGCTCGGTGGCGCGAAATCCGTTCCGGGGCAAAAGCATCTGACTCGGGCCGGCGCCCTGCGGTTGTCTCCGGGCCTGAAGCGCAGCGCGCTTATCGGCGGGATCCGCTACTACGACACCGTCGTCGACGACGCACGGCACACTCTGACGGTCGTGCGGACCGCGGCGCAGTACGGTGCGGTGGTGCGCTCGTCCACCCAAGTGGTGTCGCTGCTGCGCGAAGGCGACCGGGTGACCGGCGTGCGGGTGCGCGACTCCGAGGACGGCGCGGTCGCCGAGGTTCGCGGCCACGTCGTCGTCAACGCGACCGGGGTTTGGACCGACGAGATTCAGGCATTGTCCAAGCAGCGCGGGCGTTTTCGGGTTCGTGCATCCAAGGGTGTGCACATCGTGGTGCCGCGGGACCGGATCGTCAGCGACGCCGCGATCATCCTGCGCACCGAGAAGTCGGTGATGTTCGTCATCCCGTGGGGCAACCACTGGATCATCGGGACCACCGACACCGACTGGAATCTGGACCTCGCGCATCCGGCCGCCACCAAAATCGACATCGACTACATCCTCAGCACCGTCAATACGGTGCTTGCTACTCCGTTGACGCACAACGACATCGACGGGGTATACGCCGGGCTGCGGCCGCTGCTGGCGGGG
The DNA here is from genome assembly GCF_035603715.1 of Mycobacterium sp. Classification (GTDB taxonomy): domain Bacteria; phylum Actinomycetota; class Actinomycetes; order Mycobacteriales; family Mycobacteriaceae; genus Mycobacterium. Next base: position 2,081 of record NZ_DATNJW010000617.1, read on the forward strand.
GAGAGCGAAGAGACGTCGAAGCTGTCCCGTGAGCACGCGGTCGCGGTGCCGGCACCGGGCCTGGTCGCCATTGCCGGCGGCAAGTACACCACCTATCGGGTGATGGCTGCCGATGCGATTGACGCTGCGGCGCAATATGTTCCGGCCCGGGTTGCAACGTCGATCACCGAGAAGGTGCCGTTGCTGGGCGCCGACGGTTACTTCGCGCTGATCAACCAGACCGAGCATGTCGGGGCGGTCGCGGGACTGCACCCATACCGGGTGCGCCATCTGCTGGACCGCTATGGGTCGTTGCTCAACGAAGTGCTTGCGCTGGCAGCAGACCACCGCGACCTGCTCAACCCGATCGCCGCCGCACCTGGCTACCTGCGGGTCGAAGCGGCGTACGCCGCAGTGGCCGAGGGTGCGCTGCATCTGGAAGACGTCCTGGCCCGGCGGACGCGCATCGCCATCGAGTACTCGCATCGCGGCGTCGACTGCGCCCGCGAGGTGGCCGACATCGTCGCGCCGATCCTGGGCTGGACCACGGCCGACGTCGACCGAGAGGTCGAGACCTACATCGCGCGGGTGGAGGCCGAAGTGCTGTCCCAGGCCCAGCCGGACGATGCGTCCGCGGATGCGCTGCGGGCCAGCGCACCAGAGGCCCGCGCCGAGATCCTCGAGCCGGTGCCCTTAAATTAGGCCGACCGTGAGGCGCCCGCCGCTGCCGCCACGCGACGGCTTGGGGCCGGCGCGGCTAAGGGTGCATGGCGGACCGCTGGGCGACGAGCTGGCCAGACGGTTCGGGCCCGATGTCGCGGCAAAGGCGATCGCCGGCGAGGTCGTCGATCAGCACGGTGCGGTGTTGGACCCGGCCATCGTGTTGCCGGCGGGTGCCGTCGTCTACCTCTACCGCGAGCTGCTCGACGAAGTTCCAGTGCCATTCGACATTCCGGTGTTGTACCAGGACGAGGACATCGTGGTAGTCGACAAGCCGCACTTCCTGGCCACCATGCCGCGCGGGCGCCACGTCGCGCAGAGTGCGCTGGTGCGGCTTCGCCGGCAACTCGGCCTAGACGAGCTCAGCCCGGCTCATCGGCTGGATCGCCTGACGGCCGGGGTGCTGCTGTTCACGACGCACCGCGAGGTGCGCGGGGCCTACCAGACGTTGTTTGCCCGTGGCGCCGTGCACAAGACGTATCTAGCGCGGGCGGCGGTCGACCCGAACGTCGTGTTGCCGCGGCTGGTGCGTAGTCGTATCATCAAGCACCGCAGCAATTTTCAGGCCGTCGAGGAAGCCGGTGAGCCCAACGCCGAGACGTTGGTGGAGCTAATCTCGTCCGATGGTCTGTACCGGCTGACACCGCGGACCGGGCGCACCCACCAGCTTCGTGTGCACATGACATCGCTGGGCCTGCCGATCTACGGAGACCCGCTGTATCCCAAGATCATCGATGTAGCCGCCGACGACTTCTCCACGCCATTGCAGTTGCTGGCGCAGCGCATTGAATTCGACGATCCGCGAAACGGGACGCGCCGCGAGTTCGTGAGTTCGCGACGGCTGGAGCTTGCGCCCTAGCAGCGCTCAGCGCCGCGAAGCATGGGTGTGAGGCCAGGCGCGACCGATGCCTGTCGGGCAGGGAGGGTGATCGCCGAACCGGCGGCCGCCGCCTTCGTGGGTGCCACGCCCTGAACGACGGCCCGGAGAGTGCCCCAGGCTCGCGTCGTCAGGAAGCCGGCGTCGATGGAGCGAATATTGCTCAGATTGCCAAGTTTGACGTGGCTCAGGGTCGTCAGCACGTTTCTGTCCTTAAGTGACCCGACACGGTCGTCGGGGCGTCTCGCAGTGACTGGCGCGGAGACTTTTCAATTTCGGTGATCGGCGTCACAGGCCGGTCTGCAATGACCAACCGCCAACCGGCGTGCGCAATTCCCACGGTACTTCCTACGGGGCGTTCGGGCCGGGTGGATGACGGCTCGGCGCGTGCCGTGTCTTGGGCGCGCCCGCCGTTCACCACGGCGTGGCCGGCACTTCCAGCTGGGCAAATGCCGTATCCGCAACATGGCTGAGAACTAGTTGACGTGTGATTAACCGCACCGACCTGTGATCTTTTCGATATCAAACTTCAGACGGCCCGGGGCCTTCGGCGCATCGGAGACTAGCGGTCGCTTTTTCGGCGCGCACGGACGCTGAGACCGCACAGCGCGTCTTCCGAACATGAACGGGCGGGAAACCGGAGCCGAAATCGTGACTATCGCGCGTTCAGCCGAGCTGGGCATAATGACCGAAGTGCGAATCTTGTTACCATGCCTCATGGATGCGAGCGACTAGCGGTGCGGCGTGCGATGCGCCGGTTCGGTCATCTTCTCTGTACCGTCTGAAGGAATTGGATTGAAGCTCAATCGATTTAACGCCGCACTGAGCATTCTGGTGACTGGTGTGCTGCTCTTGTCGGCGTGCGGGGGCCACAACAACGCCTCCGGCGGGGGAACGGCGAGCCCGGCTCCGGTGAAGGTCACCTGCGGAGGCAAGTCGGACCTGACCGCAAGTGGATCCACCGCGCAGAAGAACGCGATGAGCGAATTCATCAAGGCTTTCGCGAAATCCTGCCCGGGACAGTCGCTCAATTACACCGCGGACGATTCCAGCGCCGGCATCCGCGACTTTCTGGACAGCAAAAGCGATTTCGCCGGATCCGATTCCACGCTGAGCGCCGACGAGTACGCCAAGGCCCAGCAGCGGTGCGGCTCGCCCACCTGGAACCTGCCGATGGTGGTCAGCCCGATCGCGATCGCCTTCAACGTCAAGGGCGTGACGTCGTTGAACCTCGACGGTTTGACTGCGGCGCAAATCTTCAACGGGCAAATCAACATGTGGAACGACGGCGCAATTGCGTTGCAGAACCTGGGTGTGCAGCTGCCAAACGA
>NZ_DATNJW010000618.1:0-7360 GCF_035603715.1 Mycobacterium sp.
AGCTCCAGCCGTGACACCTTCAGCTCGTCGAGTTGCTCGGCGGTCGATGCGCGTGCGGCGATCCGGGTGGCGTGCTGGATGGTCTCGGTGAGCAAGCCCGCGAAGTCGTCGTCGCTGAGCTTGATTCCGGCGGCGGCCAGACCCCCCCGCACCGCGTCGGCATCGATAGAGCCGTCGGCGGCTTTGGCCAGATCGTCGGGCTGCAGATAGATGGGGATGTTGCGGTTGACGATCACCGAACCGATCGGCAGCCCCATCCCCTGCAACTCGTCGATAGCTTCCTTGGTCTCCTGCATCGGCAGCGCCTCCAGCAGGGTGACCAGGTGGATCGCCGTCTGGTCGGAGTGCAGGATCTTCACCACGCCCTCGGCCTGTGAGTAGACCGGGCCGCCCTTGGCCAGGTCGGACACCGCCCGGGTGACGTCCAGGAAACGCGCGATGCGACCGGTCGGCGGCGCGTCGACGACAATTGCGTCGTAGACCGGGTTCTTGGTCCCCTTTTCGGTCCGGATTACCGACTCCTTGATCTTGCCGGTGAGCAAGACATCGCGCAGACCCGGAGCGATCGTCGTCGCGAACTCGATCGCGCCGACGCGGCGCATCGCCTTGCCGGCGATGCCGAGGTTGTAAAACATGTCGAGGTATTCCAGGAAGGCGGCCTCGATGTCGATCGCCAGCGCGTTGACCTGGCCGCCGTGCTCGGCCGTCGCGATCTTGAGCTCTTTGTAGGGCAGCGGCGGCACATCGAAGAGTTGCGCAATCCCTTGGCGCCCTTCGACTTCGACGAGCAACACCTTGCGCCCACCGGACGCCAGCGTCAGCGCCAGCGCAGCCGCAACCGTGGATTTACCGGTGCCGCCTTTGCCGGTCACGAAATGCAGACGGGCCTTGGACAATCGCGATGGCCAGCCGACGTTGCTGCCGCCGCTCGATGTGGTCCCCACCCCTGCATGCTAACCAGATCGCGCGATCGGCCTGCCGATAAGCTCGGGATATGAGCCAACCCACAACATGGGAGTACGCAACCGTCCCCCTGCTGACCCACGCCACCAAGCAAATCCTCGACCAGTGGGGCGCCGACGGATGGGAGCTGGTCTCCGTGCTGCAAGGCCCGACCGGTGAGCAGCACGTCGCATACCTGAAGCGCCCGAAGTGAGCGCGTCGGCCCGACTGGCCGAACTCGGAGTCGACTTGCCGGTCGTCGTGAAGCCGCTGGGCTCGTATGTCCCCGCGGTGCGCAGCGGGAAGCTGGTCTACACCTCGGGCCAGCTACCCATGCAGGACGGCAAGCTGGTGCGGGCGGGCAAGGTCGGCGTCGACGTCGCCCCCGAACACGGCAAGGAACTGGCGCGGATCTGCGCACTCAACGCCCTGGCTGCCATCCATTCTCTGGTGGGTATCGACTCGGTGACCCAGGTGGTGAAGGTGGTCGGATTCGTCGCGTCCGGACCGGGATTCAACGGTCAGCCGGGGGTGATCAACGGCGCCTCGGATCTGCTGGCCGACGTGTTCGGCGAAAGCGGCGTGCATGCGCGCTCGGCGGTCGGCGTCGCCGAATTGCCGTTGGACGCCCCGGTCGAGGTTGAACTGGTGGTCGAGGTCGGATAGCGGACGTGACGGAAACCGCTGAGCCGCTGACGCATCCCGCTTACGGCGAGTTGCGGCCGGTCACCGATACCGCGTCGGTGCTGCTGGCCAACAATCCGGGCCTGATGACGCTGGAGGGCACCAACACCTGGGTGCTGCGTGGTCCGGGCAGCGACGAGGTGGTGGTGGTCGATCCCGGGCCCGACGACGACGAGCACATCGCGAAACTGGCCGGGGTGGGCCGCATCGCGCTGGTCCTGATCAGCCATCGGCACGGCGACCACACCGATGCGATCGACAAACTGGTCGACCTGACCGGTGCACCGGTGCGCTCGGCGGGCAGCGGATTTCTGCGTGGCCTGTCCGGCGAGCTCACCGACGGCGAGGTGATCGACGCCGCGGGCCTGCGCATCACGGTGTGGGCGACACCCGGGCACACCGCCGACTCGTTGTCGTTCGTTCTCGACGATGCGGTGCTGACCGCGGACACCGTGCTGGGCAGGGGAACGACCGTCATCGACAACGAGGACGGCAGCCTGGCGGACTATCTGGAGTCGCTACAGCGGCTGCGTGGGCTGGGGCAGCGCACCGTGCTGCCCGGACATGGCCCCGACCTGGCCAACGTGGAAGCGGTGGCCGCGGGATACCTGGCCCATCGGGAGCAGCGGCTGGAACAGGTCCGGTCGGCGCTACGCACACTCGGCGATGAGGCCACCACGCGTCAGGTCGTCGAGCACGTCTACGTCGACGTCGACGAGGAGCTGTGGGATGTAGCGGAGTGGTCGGTGCAGGCGCAGCTGGACTATCTGCGTCGCTAGCGCATCGAGATCGACGCCAGCGCGAGAAAGATCGAGAGACTGTGTCGCCAACGTCGATCTCGATGCAAAACAGCTAACGCGCGCGCCGGGCCAGCCGCTCGGAGTCCGAGATCAGCACGCTCTTGCCCTCCAGGCGGATCCAGCCGCGGTGGGCGAAGTCCGCCAGCGCCTTGTTCACCGTCTCACGCGAGGCGCCGACCAGCTGAGCGATCTCTTCCTGAGTCAGGTCGTGAGTCACCCGCATCGCGCCGCCCTCCTGGGTGCCGAACCGCTGAGCGAGCTGCAGCAGCTGCTTGGCGACCCGGCCGGGCACGTCGGTGAAGATGAGGTCGGCGAGGTTGTTGTTGGTGCGGCGCAGCCGGCGGGCCAGCACGCGCAGCAGCTGTTCGGCGATCTCGGGTCGATCGGCGATCCAGGCCCGCAGCGCGTCGCGGTCCATCGACACCGCACGAACCTCGGTGATAGTCGTCGCGCTGGAGGTACGCGGTCCCGGGTCGAAGATCGACAATTCACCGAACATGTCGGACGGACCCATGATGGTCAGCAGATTTTCTCTGCCGTCCGGTGAACGGCGGCCGATCTTGACCTTGCCGGAAATGATGATGTAGAGCCGATCACCCGGCTCGCCCTCCGCGAAAACTGTGTGCCCGCGCGGGAAGTCGACGGGTTGCAGCTGCTTGGTCAGGGCGGCGACGGCGCTCGGTTCCACGCCCTGGAAGATTCCGGCCCTCGCCAGGATCTCGTCCACGTTGCCCCTTTGGCTATTCAGGTCACTTGTAGCTGTTCTCGGTCGATTGCCCGGCCGGCCTCCGCAGTCTAAGAGGTAAGCCTTCGACTCGACGTGCCAACGCTACACACGATTGGCATGCTCACGCGGCGCAAATTGCCGATTCGCCCGCGAATGCTGATGCTGATGTCTGGGCGAGGCGGGTTGATTAGGGGCGGAGATTAAGGTGGCCGCCGACCATTCATCGGTATCGGGCTCCGCGCTGCTGGGTAGCGGTGCCGTTTGGTAGTTGATCCTGCGGTGCAGAGAATCCAGCGCCCCGGGCATTCCCTCCCGGGCCAATGTGCGCACATCAACCGGCTCGGCCTGCTCGAGAAATTCCGCGACGTCACTTGCCGTGAGCGTGTCGTTCTCCAAGCCGGATTCCAGCCGTTGAAGCCCGAAAGTTGCAAGCATCAGCAACCCGGGGGTGAGTGCAACGAGCAACCAGGACACAAGCAGCTAGTAAACACGGCCAAGGTCTCAGCAGGATCACGAATGAGTACCCTGTCTAGGTGACAACGGCCAAACCTTCTCGCGCTGCCGGCAAAGCCTCTACCGGGGCCGGCGTCGCCGTCGCCCGCCGTTGGTCCTCGGAGACGCGAACTGGCTTGGTGCGTCGGGCCCGCCGGATGAATCGCAAACTCGCACAGGCATTTCCCGATGCGCATTGCGAGTTGGACTTCACCACGCCGCTGGAACTCGCGGTGGCGACGATTTTGTCGGCGCAAAGCACGGACAAGCGGGTAAATCTCACCACCCCTGCATTGTTCCTCCGTTATCGCACCGCACTGGATTACGCGCAGGCCGATCGCGAAGAACTCGAAACTCTCATTCGCCCAACCGGTTTTTATCGCAACAAAGCATCGTCGTTGATTGGCCTCGGTCAGGCATTGATCGAGCGATTCGACGGCGAGCTGCCCAACACCATGGACGAGCTGGTCACGCTGCCCGGTGTGGGGCGCAAAACCGCGAACGTCATCTTGGGCAACGCGTTCGGCGTCCCTGGAATCACCGTCGACACCCACTTCGGGCGCCTGGTCCGGCGTTGGGGCTGGACGACCGAGGAGGATCCGGTCAAGGTCGAGCACGCCATCGGCGAACTCATTGAACGCAAGGAGTGGACGCTGCTCAGTCACCGGGTGATCTTTCACGGCCGCCGGGTGTGCCACGCCCGCAAACCGGCCTGCGGCGTGTGCGTGCTGGCCAAGGACTGCCCGTCGTTCGGTACGGGGCCGACCGAGCCGGAGATCGCCGCCGCGCTGGTGCAGGGACCGGAAGCCGAACATCTCCTGGCGATGGCCGGGCTGTAGCGGCGGCGCTGCGTCGGGGTTCCCTTGATCACCTTCACCTCTCGAGCCACCCGCTGGACCGTCGCGGTATTGGTGGTCGTGGCCGCGCTGCTCGTCGCATTGCTGGTGGAACTGCGCGACGGATCGCACTCGTCCACCCCTCCGTCGGCCGCTTCCGCGCGCGAGCACCGCGAGGCCGACAGTGCGGCGGCGCTGGCCGGACCGCGCCGGCGCGCCGAGTTGGCCCCGTGTCCGCATCCGGATGGACGGCCCGGTGCAGCGGCGTTGCGCGACGTGACGGCCGAATGCGCCGCCGACGGCTCGGTGGTCGACGTCGGCCCGGCGTTGGCCGGCCACCGCATCGTGCTCAACCTGTGGGCGTACTGGTGCGCACCGTGCGCGACCGAACTCCCGGCGATGGCGGAGTACCAACGACGGGTCGGGTCCGACGTGATCGTGGTGACGGTGCACCAGGACGAGAATGAGACGGCCGGCTTGCTGCGGCTGGCGGAGCTGGGCGTCCGGCTGCCGACACTGCAGGACGGCAGTCGTCGGGTGGCGGCGGCGCTGCGGGTGCCCAATGTGATGCCCGCGACAGTCGTGTTGGACTCGGACGGTAGCGTTGAGAAAACGCTGCCACGCGCTTTCGCCACGGCCGACGAGATCATGGCTGCGGTCGGAGCTCAGAGACGATGACGCCGATCGCCGATGCGCAACGCGGAGCGGCCCGGGGTGGGGTTACGCCCCCTCGCCACGGGGCGGCTGGGGGTACCCCCACCCGCTTGCGGGGGAGATTCGGGCGGTTGGATGTACGAGGGAGGCGCCGGTGAGCGGAGGCGGCACACCCCAGCGTCTTGGTTCGGATGTCTTGGCGCCTGAGCTCAGCCCACCCTGGTTGCAACCGTTGGTCGACAACGTCGGTGGGATACCCGACGCCTACCGCCGACGCCTGCCCGCCGATGTGCTGGCAATGGTCACCGAGTCGAAGGCCGCGGCGGGTGACCGCGGACGCGAAGCGGCAGTGCTGGTGCTGTTTTCGGGTCCGCAGTCGAGCGCCGACGCACCCGACTCCCTTCCCGACGACGCGGACCTGCTGCTGATCGTGCGGGCCGCCACGTTGCGTCACCACGCCGGGCAGGCCGCGTTTCCCGGGGGCGCATCCGATCCCGGTGACGACGGGCCGGTGGCGACCGCGCTGCGCGAGGCGCGCGAGGAGACCGGAATCGATACCGGCAGACTGCATCCGCTGGTCACGATGGAGCGAACGTTCATCGCGCCGTCGGGTTTTCACGTCGTTCCGGTGCTGGCGTATTCGCCGGATCCAGGGCCGGTGGTCGTCGTGGATCGGGCTGAAACGGCAAAGGTGGCCCGAGTTCCGGTTCGGGCCTTTATCAATCCCGCCAACCGGCTGATGGTGTATCGCCGCACCTTCAGCCGCCGCTTCGCCGGTCCGGCATTTCTGTTGAACGAGATGCTGGTCTGGGGCTTCACCGGTCAGGTGATTTCGGCAATGTTGGATGTCGCTGGTTGGGCAAAGCCCTGGGACGCCAGTGATGTTCGCGAGCTGGACGAAGCGATGGCCCTGGTCGGCGACGAGGATGAGGCCTGATGAGCTCCTCACAGTGGTTGGACGTCGCGGTGCTGGCGGTGGCTTTCATAGCCGCGGTCTCCGGTTGGCGTTCGGGTGCGCTCGGCTCGCTGCTGTCGTTCGTCGGCGTGCTGCTCGGCGCGATCGCCGGCGTGCTGCTGGCTCCGCACCTCGTCGCGCATGTCGCCGCACCGCGAGCCAAGCTGTTCGCCGCGTTGTTCTTGATCCTGGCGCTGGTCGTGGTCGGCGAGGTTGCCGGTGTGGTGTTGGGCCGCGCGGTCCGCGGCGCCATCCACAGCAGCTCAATTCGGTTCTTCGACTCGCTGATCGGTGTGGCCGTGCAACTGGTGGTGGTTCTGGTGGCGGCGTGGATGCTGGCGACGCCGTTGACCTCCTCGGCTGGCCAGCCGAGTTTGGCTGCGGCAGTGCGTGGTTCGCGGGTACTTGCTCAGGTCAACGACTATGCGCCGGAATGGCTGAAGACGGTGCCCAAGCGGTTGTCCGCGCTGCTGGATACCTCCGGCCTGCCGCAGGTGCTGGAGCCGTTCAGTCGCACGCCCGTTGTGGCGGTGGCGGCCCCGGACGCCACGCTGGCCAAAAATCCCGTCGTCACGAACACCGAACCGAGCGTGGTGAAGATCCGCGCGATCGCTCCGGGCTGCCAGAAGGTGTTGGAGGGCAGCGGATTTGTGCTGTCACCGGACCGCGTGATGACCAACGCGCACGTGGTCGCGGGGTCGAACAACGTCACCGTGGAGGCCAGCGGCAATCCTTACGACGCCACCGTGGTGTCCTACGACCCGACGGTCGACATCGCGATCCTCTCGGTGCCGCACCTGCCGGCGGGGCCGCTGGCGTTCGCCAACGCCCCGGTGACATCGGGCACCGAGGGCATCGTGATGGGCTACCCGGGCGGCGGCGGATTCGTGGCGACGCCGGCCAGAATCCGGGAACTGATCGAACTCAACGGGCCCGACATCTACCGGAAAGCGACGATCAACCGCGAGGTCTACACCGTCAGAGCCAATGTGGAACAAGGTAATTCGGGTGGGCCGCTGATCGATCTCGATGGTCAGGTGATCGGTGTTGTGTTCGGTGCGGCGGTCGACGACAACGACACGGGTTTTGTGCTGACCGCTAAAGAAGTGGCCGCGCAGCTTGCGCATATCGGTGACACCGCACCGGTGTCCACCGGCGAGTGCGTCAGTTGAGCGGCGATCGGTACACCCGCTCGAGGAAACGCGACAGGTGACCGTTGACTTCGTCCGGCTTCTCTTCGTGACTGAAATGTCCTGCGCCAGAGATTGAT
>NZ_DATNJW010000619.1:0-6516 GCF_035603715.1 Mycobacterium sp.
TCTCGTCGTGGTGCTGGCATTGCTTGCCGCGGTCGGGTTCTGCGCTGCCAATCGCCCGTCGTCCGGCTGGCTCGATGCGTCGGCAGACCGCACGGTAGTCACGACCGCGGTGGCGGCGTCGTTCGTGGCTAGCAGCTGGTATTCGACAGCAACGTTCCTGCCATCGTGGCGGGACAACCCCGCACAGCCGTATCTGCAGAATGCCCAGCGCGATTTGGCTGCCGCGCAAACGAACTCGAGCACACCGTTGCTCGACCAGGAGGTCGACCCGCTGGTGCTCGGACGGGTGGCCTGGCCGGATAACCTGGCCAGCCACATGTTTGCGCTGCTGCCCGATCGCCCCGAATTCAGTTCTTCGACAACGCAATTGAAGACGCTGGACAGCAAGGGCCGGCTGGTTGACGCCCAGGTGACCTGGGTGCGCGCGATGGCGCCCGGCCCGGTTCCGCAGTGCGGATACCTGGTGCAGCCCGACCGGCCGGTTGAGGTTGGTCTCGACGGCCCACTGCTGCCGACGGACTGGACGGCTGAGATCAACTACCTGGCCAATAGCGACGGGTCGATAACGGTCTCACTGTCGGAGGGGATCGACACCCGGGTGCAGGTACATCCCGGGCTCAACCGGGTCTACGTGCGACTGCCAGGCGCGGGCAACGCGATGCGGGTGCGGGCCAATACGGCGGCGCTGAGCGTGTGCATCGCCGCGGGGCCGGTGGGATTCGTGTTGCCGCACTGACGCGCGGCAGAGGTGGAGCCACCTAGGAGAATCGAACTCCTGACCTGCTCATTACGAGTGAGCCGCTCTACCGACTGAGCTAAGGTGGCGTGCCCTGTCGGGCGGGACGAGTCTACGGCAGGGCCACTTGCACACCCAAGTTCAGTCGCGCAGTGCCTGGCCGATGGTGGCGACCATGGCGTCGACGGCGAACTTGGGCTTGACGTTGATCGCCAGCGCCTCGCGGCACTCCAGAACGGCCTCGATGCAGCGCAGCAGCCGATCGGCGGAGACGTGCGCGGCCATCGACCCGATCTGCGCGGCCATGTCGGGGTGATTGGGCCGCACGTCACCCGCACTGGCGGCGACCAGCAGTGCGTCCCGAAAGTAGGTCGCCAGGTCGATCAGCGCGCGGTCCAACGCATCCCGCGACGCCCGGGTCTGACGCGACTTCTGCCGTCGCTCAAGGTCTTTGATAGCACCGGTGGCACCGCGCAACGCACCGGCGGTGCCCTTGCCGGTGCCTCCGGCGCCCAGCGCGGTGCGCAGCTCCTCGGTCTCGGCTTCATCGCGCCCGGCGGTCAGCACTGCCGCCTCGGCCTCGGCGGCGGCGACCAGCGCCTCGGCGGCGCTGAACGCCTTCGACCGGGTCGCGGCGTCGCGGGCCAGCCCCAGCGCCTGCAGCCGGCGCTCACGCGCCTCCGGATCGGTGGCCAGCCGACGGGCCCGCCCCACGTGGCCGCCGCTGACCGATGCCGCCCAGCTCGCGGTCTCGGCCGAGAGCCCGTCGCTGTCGACCAAGACCTGCGCGATGGCCTCCGGCTGGGGCGTCACCAGCGCGATATGCCGGCACCGGGACCGCAGCGTGATCGCGATGTCTTCGGGGTCCACCGACGGCGCGCAGAGCAGGAAGACCGTCGACGGCGGCGGCTCCTCGACGACCTTCAGCAAAGCATTCGCTGCGCCTTCGGTCAGCCGGTCGGCATCCTCGACCAGGACGATCTGCCAACGCCCGGTGCTGGGCCGGCGCGATGCGACCTGGACGATCGCGCGCATGTCGTCGACGCCGATCGACAGTCCCTCCGGGATGACCCGTCGCACGTCGCCGTGGGTACCGGCCATCGTCGTCGTGCAGGACCGGCACTCGCCGCAACCGGGTACGCCCTCAGACGTGCACTGCAGGGCCGCGGCGAAGCACAGCGCGGCCACCGAGCGCCCCGAACCGGGCGGGCCGGTGATCAGCCAGGCATGCGTCATCGCGGAGCTGTGAGTCGAATCACCGCGGGCGGCGGTGGCGGCGGCCGTCAGCTCAGCCTCGACTGACTCCTGGCCGACCAACCGTGTGAATACCCGCGACATCACCGGCAACAGTAGTGGCCACCGCTGACTGTTCGGCACGTTCAGTGCTCGCACACTGCCCTTTTGGCTACTTTTTGGTCGCCGCCGACCGATACGGTGGGCAGGTGGGCATGGCCGGGGCACTTCCCAGACGGATCAGTGGATTCGTCCAGTGGTTCGTGCGCACCCCGTGGCCAGTGTTCACACTGAGCCAGCTGCAGGCCGACATCATCGGCGCGCTGTTGGTGCTGGGGTTTCTGCGCTACGGGCTGCCCCCCGAAGACCGCATCGAACTGCAGGAGCTGCCGGCCCTGAACCTGGCTACCTTCGCAGGCTCGATCGTGCTGCTGTTCCTGGCCGGAACCGCGATAAGCGCGCGCTTGCTGATGCCGGTGTTCCGGTGGCAACGCCGCGACAGTCTGCTCGCCGACACCGACCCGGCCGCCACCGCGCTGGCCCGGAGCCGTGCCCTGCGAACGCCGTTTCACCGCACGGTGATCAACCTGGCGTCCTGGCTGATCGGCGGCGTGATTTTCATCGTGGCGAGCTGGCCGGTGGCCCATCACGCCGCGCCGGTGGTGGCCGTCGCCGTCGGCCTGGGGGCCACCGCCACCGCGATCATCGGATATCTGCAGTCGGAGCGGGTGCTGCGGCCGGTGGCCGTTGCCGCGCTGCGGGGCGGGCTACCGGAGAACATCCGGGCATCGGGTGTGATCGGACGTCAGCTGCTGGCCTGGGCACTGTCTACCGGGGTGCCGTTGCTGGCGATCGTGCTGACCGTGGTGGCAGACAAGGCTGAGTACCTGCACGGGCCGCCGGAGAAGCTGTTGAACCCGATCCTGCTGCTGGCGTTGCTGGCGCTCGGTATCGGGCTGGCCAGCACGCTGCTGGTGGCGATGTCGATCGCCGACCCGCTGCGTCAACTGCGCTGGGCGCTGGGCGAGGTACAGCGCGGTAACTACAACGCGCACATGCAGATATACGACGCCAGTGAGCTGGGCCTGCTGCAGGCCGGGTTCAACGACATGGTCCGCGACCTGTCCGAGCGGCAACGGCTGCGCGACCTGTTCGGTCGCTATGTGGGCGAAGACGTCGCCCGGCGTGCGCTGGAGCGCGGAACCGAGCTCGGCGGCCAAGAGCGCGACGTCGCGGTGCTGTTCGTCGACCTGGTCGGCTCGACCAAGCTGGCGTCGACGCGACCGCCCGCCGAAGTGGTGAGCATGCTCAACGAGTTCTTCCGGGTCGTGGTCGACACCGTCGGCCGGCATGGTGGCTTCGTCAACAAGTTCCAGGGTGACGCCGCACTGGCCATCTTCGGTGCGCCGATCGAGCATCCGGACGCTTCCGGCGGCGCACTGGCGGCGGCCCGCGAGCTGCACGACGAACTGCTGCCGGTGATCGGTTCGGCGGAGTTCGGTATCGGGGTGTCGTCGGGTCGCGCCATCGCCGGGCATATCGGCGCGCTGGCCCGTTTCGAGTACACCGTGATCGGCGACCCGGTCAACGAGGCGGCCCGGCTCACCGAGCTGGCCAAGCTCGAGGATGGCCACGTGCTGGCCTCGGCGGTCGCGGTCAGCGGCGCGCTTGACGCCGAAGCGCTGTGCTGGGATGTGGCCGAGGTGGTGGCGCTGCGCGGTCGCACCGCGCCGACTCAATTGGCTCGTCCGCTCAACCTTGCCGCGCCCGAGGAAGTCCCCGGCGAACTCAGCGGTTAGCGGGCGGCGGGACTGCCGGCGCGGGGCTCAGGGTGCCGGGCAGCACCGGCCCGATGTCGAGGAACGACTTGCCCTGCGGGTCCGGTGTGACAGCGGGGTCGTTGCCCAGGTTCAGCAGGTCACTGAGGCCCGGCACGTTCGCCGGCTGACCGCCCAAGAGCACTCCGGAGTCGGACTCGGTGATGTTCTGAACCACCACCGGGCTCTCCGCACCACCCATGACCTGCAGCAAGTCCAGAACGGACGGGCTGTTCGCGTCGAGGCTCTCCTGCGAGTTGTTGGAGAGCTCCATCGATGGCACCGCGACATCGCGCAGCGGCGGCGATGACGGGGCGGCGATCAGGATGCTGACGCCGCCGAGCGCAACACCAGCGGTGATGCAGTATCGGACAGCGGGTCGCATGACTCTCCCTAGGTGACGCCGTGACGGTTCGCAACGCGTGTAGGGACACTGTACCTGAGAAGTGGCTGAGAATCATCACTTATTTTTCGAAACACCCGAAGAAAGTTTGCTAAGAGACCGCTCAGTCGGCCTGAGTCGCCGAATATGCCCTGCTAACTGCGCTTGGCGGCCTTCTTGGCGGCGGTCTTTTTGGCAGGTGCCTTCTTCGCGGTTTTTTTGGCCGTCCGCTTCACCGGGCCGCGGGCCCGCCGATCGGCCAGCAACTCGGACGCGCGTGCGTCGGTGATCGACAGCACGTCGTCGCCCTTGCGCAGACTCGCGTTGGTCTCGCCGTCGGTGACGTAAGGACCGAACCGACCGTCCTTGATCACCATCGGCTTGCCCGACGCCGGGTCGGTGCCCAGCTCGCGCAGCGGCGGGGCGGCGGCACCCTGCCGGCCGCGTCGCTTGGGCTCGGCGTAGAGCTTCAGTGCCTCCTCGAGGGTGACATCGAATATCTGGTCTTCCGTCGCCAACGACCGAGAGTCTGTGCCGCGCTTGAGGTATGGGCCGTAGCGGCCATTCTGCGCGGTGATCTCTTCTTTGGAGTCAGGGTCGACGCCGACCACCCGCGGCAGCGACAGCAGCTTCAACGCGTCCTCGAGCGTCACGGTCTGTAGATCCATGCTGCGCAGCAGCGAGCCGGTCCGTGGCTTGGGGCCGGTCGGCTTCTTGCCCTTCTTGGCCGGCTGCCCGGCGGCACCGTCGTCATCGTCGTCCGGCTTGGGCAGCACCTCGGTGACGTACGGGCCGTAACGGCCGTCCTTGGCGACGATTTCGTGCCCGGTCTCCGGGTCGACACCGAGCGTGCGTCCCTCTTGCGGCGTGGAGAACAGTTCTTCGGCGACGTCGAGGGTCAGCTCGTCGGGAGTGAGCGAGTCGTGCAGGTTTGCCCGCTGCGGCGTCGGTTCGCCGTCGTCGCCGACCACCATTCGCTCCAGATACGGCCCGTTCTTGCCGACCCGCACATTGACTGCGCGCCCCTCGGCGTCGTCAAAGAGCTTGATGGAGTTGACTTCTCGTGCGTCGATGCCTTCGAGGTTGACGCCGACGAGCTTTTTCAGCCCACCGGAGCGCGCCACCGAGTCGGCCACGCCGTGATCGCCGCCGAAGTAGAAGTTGTTCAGCCAGTTGGTGCGTCGCTCGGTGCCCGAGGCGATCGCGTCGAGTTCGTCCTCCATCGCGGCGGTAAACCCGTAGTCGACCAGACGCCCGAAGTGCTGCTCCAGCAAACCCGTGACGGCGAAAGCGACCCAGGACGGGACCAGCGCGCTGCCCTTTTTGTGGACGTAACCGCGGTCCTGGATGGTCTTGATGATCGACGAGTACGTCGACGGCCGCCCGATGCCCAGCTCTTCGAGAGCCTTGATCAACGACGCCTCGGTGTAGCGGGCCGGCGGGTTGGTGGAGTGCCCGTCGGGGGTCAGCTCGGTGGCATCCACCCGCTGTCCCTGGGTCAGGTGCGGCAGCCGGCTCTCGGCGTCGTCGGCCTCACCGCCGGCCAGTTCGTCGACGGTCTCCACGTAGGCCTTCAGGAATCCGGCGAAGGTGATGGTGCGACCGCTGGCCGAGAACACGACCTGGCGACCGTCGGATTCGCCGTTGATCCGCAGACTGAGCGTGGTACCGCGGGCGTCGGCCATCTGCGACGCCACCGTGCGCTGCCAGATCAGCTCGTAGAGCCGGAAGTCGTCACCGTCGAGCTCCCGGCGCACCGCATCGGGCGTCGCGAAGGTCTCCCCTGCGGGCCGGATCGCCTCGTGAGCTTCCTGGGCGTTCTTCACCTTGCGGGTGTACTGGCGCGCCGACGGGTAGACGTATTCCTCGCCGTACAGCTGACGGGCCTGCGTACGGGCCGCGTTGATCGCCGACTGCGACAGCGTCGTCGAGTCAGTACGCATGTAGGTGATATAGCCGTTCTCGTACAGCCGCTGGGCGATGCTCATCGTGCGCTCGGCGGAGAACCGCAGCTTGCGACCGGCCTCCTGCTGCAGCGTCGACGTCATGAACGGCGGATACGGGCGACGGGTGTAGGGCTTTTCCTCCACCGACCCGACGGTCAGCTGGGAGCCGCGCAGACCCGTGGCCAGCGAACCGGCACTGGCCTCGTCGAGCACGACGACTTCCTCGGGCTTACGCAGTGTGCCCAGCGAGTCGAAGTCGCGCCCGGTCGCAACGCGCAGGCCATCGACATTGGTCAGCCGGGCGGTGAAGGTCGGCGGCTGGGCTTTGGGGTCGGACACGCTAGCGTCCAGCTCGGCCACCACGTCCCAGTAGGCAGCGCTGCGGAACGCCATCCGGTCGCG
>NZ_DATNJW010000620.1:0-7419 GCF_035603715.1 Mycobacterium sp.
ACTATTCAGCGGGCGTAGCCTCCGGCGATCGGACACATCAGTGACCGACACCTGGCACCGGCGGAGGCGCCATTTCCGTGGGTCAGCTGTGCTGGGCTGCTTCCTGAGCGAGCTGCACTCGGGAGGTGAGGCCCAGTTTGGTGTAGACGTGGGTGAGATGGGTCGCCACGGTGCGTGGCGAGATGAACAGCCGCGTGGCGATGTCTTTGTTGGAAAGGCCCTGCCGGACAAGCTCGATGACGTCCCGCTCGGTCGGGGTCAATGATCCCCATCCGCTGGTCGGGCGTTTGCGTTCCCCTCGTCCGCGTCGCGCGTAGGCGATCGCCTCCTCGAGAGTGAGCCCTGCCCCTTCTGCCGCAGCGGTCTCAAACTCGCTGTCGCCCAACCCGTCCCGCAGAGACGTGATCACTGTCTGGTAGCCCGCGTCATACACCTTGTACCGTACGATCCCCATCGGGCGTCGTAGCGCATCGCCGGCGCCCAGCAAGCGGGCGGCTTGTCGGTGACTGCCGGCAGCGTGGGCGATCACCGCCAGGCATTCCAGCGCATCCGGCGTCATTGCGTGGGCGTCGACGGCGACCGCGACGGCCAGCGCGTCGTGCGCGTCGCGTTCGGCTTGCTCGGGTTCGCCCTGTGCGATGGCCACCCGGGCCCGCGCGACCAGCGCTGCGGCCCGGCCCGCGCCCTTCGTCAAGGCCACGGCCTCCTCCGCATAGCGTCGGGCCGTGGGCAGATCGCCGCGGGCAAGGGCGATTTCGGCGATCGGGTTGGCGTTGGCGCCCGCCACGGGCTGTGCAAGCAGACACTGCCGCGATACCTCGCCAGCCTCAGCGGCCGCCGCGACGTCGCCGGCGGCCAGGGCTGCCCTCGCCAGCGGCGCGTATCCGACGCCCTCCATGAAGCCGCCGAACTCGGCGCCCACCATTGCGGCGCTGGCCGCTGCTTCCCGCGCCGTATGCGTGTCACCGGTGTACGCCAGGGTGTGGGACAGGTGGGACAGTGCGGAGAGCTGTCCAAGCGGATCGTGGGCCGCCTCGGCCTCGCCGGCCAGGGCACGGAACTCGGCAACGGCCGCGACAAATTCCGCGTGCTGCATCAAGGCGGTGCCGATGCCCCAGAAGCGGCACATGTGAGCGACGAAGCGGTCACCGATCTCCTCGGCGACCCGGCGCCCTTCCGTGCCGGCCGCCAGCCCTGGGCGTGGTTCACCGGCGACGGCCGCGGTTTTGGCCAGGAACCACAGACCTTGGCTCAATCGCCGCGTGTCGCCGGCCCGCCGGGCCAGATCGATCGCTTCGGTGAGGTAGGTGCGCGCCGTGTCCGTGTCGTAGACGGCGCTGGCGCCGCAGGCGAGCAGCGACCGAGCCAACAACTCCGGCTCGCCTAGCTCTCGTGCGATCGCCACCGATTGCTGGGCCCGCTCCAACGGATCGGGGATTTCGATCACCCCCGTCAGCAGTGCCTGGTCGGCGAGCGCGCGGGCATGCACTGCCGGCGCCACCGTCAGCGCATCACCCTGCACTTGGGCGAAGATGCCGGCGAACCAGGACAGCCCCTCGATGAGGCGCCCGCCCGACAGCCACAACGGCTGCAGGGACGACACGAGGCACAATGCGTGCTCGAGATCGTTGTGATCACGACTCCAGCCGAACGCGGCCCTCAGATTGTCGAACTCGATATCGGCCTGCTCGAGTCCGACCCTCCCGCGGGCCAACGGGTCCGGCGCGTCCAAGTCGGCCACCAGAGCCGTGTAATGGTCGCGGTGGCGATTACGGACTTCATCGGCCTCGCCTGACTCGCCGAGCTTTTCCAGCGCATATTGGCGCACGGTCTCCATCAACCTGTACCGCGTTGCGCCGCCGGTGTTTTCGACCACCACCAGAGACTTGTCGATCAGCAGGGTGAGCAGGTCCAAGACTTGATGGCGTTGCACCGGTGCGCCGCCGGCGACGGCGCGGGCGGCGTCGAGATCGAAACCGCCCAGGAACACCGCCAGCCGGTGAAGCACCATGCGTTCGGGTTCGGTGAGCAGCGCGTGCGACCAGTCGACCGATGCGCGCAGCGTCTGCTGTCGGCGCACAGCCGTGCGCGCACCGCCGGTCAACAACCGGAAGCGGTCATGCAGGCTATCGAGAATCTCGGCCGGCGACAGGGCCCGAATCCGCGCCGCAGCCAGCTCCACCGCCAACGGCATGCCGTCGAGCCGCTGGCAGATGTCGGTGACCGTGTCGGCGGTGTCAGCGGTGATGGTGAAGTCGGGCAGGACGCGTCGGGCCCTGTCGGTGAACAACTCCATGGCCTCGTCGGCCAGTGACAGCGGCGGTACCCGCCAGGTCACCTCGCCGGGGACTCCGATCGGTTCGCGGCTGGTCGCCAACACTGTCATGGCGGGGCATCCGCTCAACAGCGCGGTCGCCAGCTGCGCGGCCGCGTCGAGAACGTGCTCACAGTTGTCCAGCACGATCAGCACACGCCGGTCGCCGATGAAGCGCAGCGCAGTTTCCGTGGCCGACCGGCCAGGCTGGTCGGGCAGGCCCAGGGCACGTGCTGCGGTGACCGCCACGAGTGCGGGATCGGTGACCGGCGCCAGTTCGACACACCACACGCCGTCGAATTCGGTTGCCACCTGGCCCGCCACCTGCAGCGCCAGCCGGGTCTTACCGATGCCGCCCGCGCCGGTCAGGGTCACCAGCCGGTCCGCGCCGAGCAGACCTCGCACCTCGGCCAGCTGGCCCGCGCGCCCGACAAAGCTCGTCAGCTGCACCGGAAGATGCTGCACCGCAACACTATCGGTGGTCCGTAACGCCGGGAACTCGGCGGGCAGATCGGGATGGCACAACTGCATGACGTGTTCCGGGCGGGGCAGGTCACGCACGCGGTGGCTGCCCAGGTCGGCCAGCCACGCGTCGGCGGGAAGCTGGTCGGCCACCAAATCGCTTGTCGTGGCCGACAGTACGGTTTGTCCGCCGTGGGCTAGATTCCGTAGCCGCCCGGTCCGGTTGATAGTCGGGCCCACATAATTGCCTTCGTCGCGCAACTGCACGTCCCCGGTGTGCAGCCCGACGCGCAGCCGCAGCGGGGCCAGCGGCGCCAACTGCAACGCCAAGGCGAACGTCACCGCATCGGACGCCCGCGCGAACGCCACCACGAAGCTGTCACCCTCGCCCTGCTCGACCGGGCGCATCCCGTGATGGGCGGCGACTAATTCGGCCAGCGTGCGGTCCAGGTTGGCGATGGCCGCGGTCATCTCGTCGGGCGCGGTCTGCCACAGCCGGGTCGAGCCCTCGACGTCGGCGAGCAGCAAAGTCACCGTTCCCGTCGGCAGCAGCTCGCTCACACCCAAATCGCTCCAGTTCGGCGGATCAATCTCGCTCATGCTAGCCAGCTTCGAGCACCCACCTGCCCGGAAACATCAGTACTTAGTCGTAGATTGCGGCCCGATATACGACCCCCGCGTCCGTGATCTACGTCCTTTTGCCAATGGTCTGCACCCCGGGCCACGGGATCCTCGAGGTTGCCCACCGATTAGAGGAGGAGCGATGTCGTCGATCATCATCGCCGCTTGTCCGGTCCATGGCCATGTCACGCCGCTGCTGACGGTCGCGAGGGGGTTCGTCGAGCGCGGCGATGACGTGCGGTTCATCACCGGAGCGGCGTTCGCCGATCGGGTCACCGCGACCGGTGCCGTGCACATTGCGTTGCCGCCCGACGCCGACTTCAATTTCGACGATCTGGAGGCGACGTTCCCCGAGCGTGGCGGGTTGAAGGGCATCCGGGCGATCACCTTCGACGTGGAGCACATCTTCGCGAACCCGGCCAAGTCGCAGTACGAGGCGGTCCTGGCCGCCCACACGGCGCGGCCGGCAGACGTCGTGCTGGCCGACCAGGGATACTTCGGCGCCATGTTCCTGCTTGCACATCGCCGCCCGATCCGCCCGGCTGTCGTCGTGTGCGGGGTCCTCCCGCTCGGTATCCCCAGCGCCGACACCGCACCGTTTGGCCTGGGTTTGCCGCCGGCACGGCTGTTCAACCGTCAGCGCAATGCCGTCTTGGCGGCGATGAACCGTCGCGTCTGGTCGCGGGCCAACGATATCCTCGATCGGCTCCACCGCGCGGTGCATGGCCAGGGTCTGCCGGGCCAGATACTGAACTGGTACACCTGGGCTGATGCGATGGTCCAATTCACCGTCCCCTGCTTCGAATATCCCCGCTCCGATGCGCCGCCCTCGCTACATTTCGTCGGCCCGCTGGGCGCCACCGGCTCACGGGCGCCGTTGCCGGATTGGTGGGGCGACCTGGACGGCTCGCGCCCCGTCGTCCACGTCACGCAGGGCACGGTGGCGAACAAGGACTACGCCCAGGTGATCGAGCCGGCTCTTGAGGCGCTCGCGAATGAGGATGTGCTGATCGCGGTGGCGACGGGCGGTCGCCCGCTTGACACCTTGCCGCCGCTGCCCGCCAATGCGCGCGCCGCGGAGTACCTGCCCTACGACGAATTATTGCCCCGCACGGACGTTTTCGTCACCAACGGCGGGTACGGCGGAGTCCAATACGCCCTGCGCTATGGCGTGCCGATCGTCGCGACCGGCGGCAAGGAGGACAAACCCGAAGTGGGCGCACGGGTCGCATGGTCCGGCAGTGGTCTGCGCCTGCGGACGGAGCGCCCGACACCCAGAGCCCTCCGGCGGGCGATCCTCGCCGCTCTTCGCGAGCCCCGCTACCGCCAAGCCAGTCGATGTATCGCCGCGGAGATGCGCGAATATGCCGGGTTCGCCACCCTCGTCGACGTCGTCGAACGACAGAGCGCGGGCAATGGTTCGACGCTTCCAGCCACGTGGGTACAGTCCGGGACGCACATTGGAACCGACCCTCACCAGTAGTGGACCAATTCACCGGGTCTCGTCGCTTGCCTGTGAATTCGCGGATTAGCTTGATGCCAATCTCAGTCACAAGACGTTCGCGACCGCCGAATCAGCCTGCCGCGCAGGGCAACTAGACCTTCTGTACGACTCCGGCTTCAGTTTCGTCTTCGATGTCACGGTGGATCAACTCGCGCACCGCAGGACGCGAGCCGTACGGCCGCAGCATGACGCTGGCCGGGCGCGGACGCACATGCTGCGGCCACCAGAACCAGCGTCCCAGCAGGGTGGCCAGTGACGGCGTCATGAACGACCGCACGATCAGGGTGTCGAACAGCAGACCCAACGCGATCGTGGTACCCACCTGGGCCATCACCTTCAGCGGACTGAAGGCGAACGTAGCCATGGTGGCGGCGAACACCAGACCGGCAGAGGTCACCACTGAGCCCGAGCCGGCCATCGCACGAATCGTGCCCGTCTTGAGTCCGGCGTGGATTTCTTCTTTGAACCGGGATATCAGCAGCAGGTTGTAGTCCGATCCGACCGCCAACAGCAGGATGATCGCCATTGCGAGCACCATCCAGTGCAGCTTCATCCCGAGGATGTACTGCCAGAGCAGCACGGAGAGCCCGAATGAGGCGCCGAGTGAGAGCAGCACGGTACCGACGATCACGAAGGCCGCGACAACGCTTCGGGTGATGACCAGCATGATGATGAAAATCAATGTGGCCGCTGCAATTCCGGCGATCAACAGGTCGATGTTGGACCCGTCGTGCATGTCCTTGTACGTCGCGGCGGTGCCACCCAGGTAAACCTTGGCGCCCTCCCATGGGGTGCCCTTGATCGCCTCGTGCACGGCTTGCTTGATCGGTTGGATATGGCTGACGCCTTCAGGAGTCGCCGGGTCGCCTTCATGCGAGATGATCAACCGGACCGCATGGCCGTCGGGCGACATGAACTGCTTGAGACCGCGCGCGAAATCTGGGCTCTTGAACGCTTCCGGCGGGAGATAGAACGTGTCGTCGTTCTTCGCCTTATCGAACGCATCGCCCTGAGCGGTGGCGTTGTCGGACTGCGCTTTCGCCTGTTGGTTCAGCCCATTCGTCGTGGCGTAGTTCGACATGATGGTGTCGAGATTGTGCTGCTGGCTCTCGATTTGCGGTGGTATCAGCGCCACCAGCTTCGGCTGAATCTGATCCAGCTTGTCGAGATTCGCGCTGAGATTCTCGATGTTCTCGCTGACCTGGTCGATGCCGTCAAGAGCGTTGAATATTGACCGCACCGCCCAGCACAGCGGTACGTCGTAGCAGTGCTTCTCCCAGTAGAAGCCGCTGCGGATTGGCCGGAAGAAATCATCGAAGTTCGCGATGTCGTCACGCAATGACTCGGTGATCTTCACGGTTTCTTTTGTGAGCTTGGTGGTTTCGTGCGTGGTGTTGCTGAGGTCCTGCGTGACCTGCATCTGCTCATGCAGGGTTGCCATGGTTTTCTGAAGCTCAGCTGCTTGCTTGAGCAGGTTCTTCGCCTGCTCCTCCTGGTAATGCTGAGTCTGGATCCGGCCCGCGGCTTGCGCGCCCATCTGAAAACCGAGGGTGCTGTGGTCGAGTGGCGTGCCCAGCGGCCTGGTGATGGTCTGCACGCGACCGATACCCGGGATGTGGAAGACCGCTTTTGCGACCTTGTCGAGCACGATGAAGTCAGCCGAGTTACGCAAGTCGTGATCGGTCTCGATCATCAGCAGTTCGGGGTTCAGCCGAGCCTGGTCGAAATGCCGGTCGGCGGCCGCGTAGCCCACGTTGGCCGGGGTCTCTGCCGGCAGGAAGTGACGGCTGTCGTAATCCGTTTGATAGCCCGGAAGGGCAAGCAGGCCGACAAGGGCAATCGCGATCGTCACCGCGAGAACCGGTGCGGGCCAACGGACGATGGCGGTGCCGATGCGACGCCATCCCCGGGTTTGCAGCTTTCGCTTCGGGTCCATCAGCTTGAAGAACGAAGCCACGGTCAGCACTGCCGGGCCCAGGGTCAACGCCGCGAAGACCGCGACCAGCATGCCGACGGCGCAGGGCACGCCCAGTGACTGGAAATACGGCAACCGGCAGAAGCTCAGGCAGTACATCGCGCCCGCGATGGTCAGCCCCGACCCCAGCACGACGTGCGCGGTGCTGTGGAACATCGTGTAATACGCCTCTTCACGTGTCTCGCCAAGACCGCGGGCCTCGTGGTAGCGGCCGACGAGAAAAATCGCGTAGTCCGTTCCGGCGGCGATCGCCAACAGCACCAGCATGTTGTTGGCGAACGTGGAAAGCCCCATGATGCCGTAGTTCCCCAGCGTCGCGACGACACCGCGGGCCGCTAGCAATTCGACGAACACCATGAACAGCATGATCAGAACGATGCTGACCGACCGATAGACGAATAGCAGCATCACCAGAATCACCAGGATGGTGACGAGGGTGACTTTCGCGACGCCCTTCTCGCCCGCGTGGGACTGATCGGCGATCAGCGGACCCGCCCCGGTGACGTAGGCCTTGATTCCCGGCGGCGCAGGCACCGAGTCCAC
>NZ_DATNJW010000621.1:0-5767 GCF_035603715.1 Mycobacterium sp.
GTTGTTCAACGCCAAGGGCTATCCCGAAACCAGCATGGCCGAGATCGCTTCGGCCGTCGGTATTCCGGTATCGGGGATCTACCGTTACTTCCCCGGCAAGTGCGACATCCTCGCGACCGGGTTGTGTCGTGCGGCCGATCGGGTTTCGGGCCGGCTGTCGGCGATCTTGAGCGGGCTGACCGAGCCGGGTCACATGCTCATCTTGCTGATCGAGGCGTACGTGGCAACCTCGTTCGCCAACCCGGATCTGGTCGCGATCTACTACACCGAGCGGGTGAACCTGACCCGGGTGGACCAGGAGCTGCTCCGCAGTGTGCAGCGCACGACGATCGATGCCTGGATGCGCCTACTGGCGGCCGCACGTCCCGAACTCACCAAGACGCAGGCGCGTATTCTGGTCCACGCGGCGATGGCGCTGGTGGTCGATGTGGGTCGGCTGGCGCACTACGAGGACTCCGACGACAACTCTGCCTATCCGCAGGCATGTGTGCGAAAACTGATGGAGGCTACGGTTTTTGGGACTGGCGGATAGCATTTCCGCCCAGGTAGGCGAGGTATCCGATCAAGCCGACGGCGCCCAGGCTGCGGGTCTGCCGGCTGGCGAAAGTCAGGCCCAGCACGGTTTCGATGCTGCCGTTGGTGTAAATGTGTTGGCGAGTTTTACGTGGGAACGCCGCCTTCGTGACCGGCTCGAACAACCCCGGGCTGGTGAAGTGGGCCAGGCCGGCACCGGCCAAGGCCAGGCCCGAAAAGCGGGCAACGCGATTACTTTTGCGAGACATGAAGCTCCTTAGGCGATTGCGTAGTCGCTCAGCGGGAAATTCGACGCTTCTTCGATTGCTGTCGAGGTGGCCATCGGACGCAACAGCGATGGTTCACCGCTGGGATTGAAATAGTACGAACGTGATGTCGCGCAGTTACCGAGCGTCCACAGCGAGTCGCCCAGCAGTTCGGTCATCCGGTCGAGGTAGCGCGCGTTGGCCTCTTCCGTCACTTCGAATGTGTCCGCGCCCCGGTGCTTGAGCTCGGTGAAAAGGCGCTCCATCAACCGCATCTGGTATTCCATGGTGTTGAAGAAGTTCAGTCCCAAGAAAGCAAACGGGCTGGCCAAGCTGAGGTAGTTCGGGAAGTAAGGCATCGAGACGCCCTGATAAGCCTGGAATCGCGTGTCGCGCCACCACTTTCCGAGGTTGCGGCCATCGCGGCCGATCACCTCGATGGCCGGGAAGTTGGCCTCCCACAGGTCGAATCCGGTGGCCAGCACCAGCGTGTCGATGTGGGTCTTCGAGCCGTCGGCGTTGACGATCCCGTCGATCTCGACGCGTTCGATTCCGTCGGCCTGCAGGTGGACATGCGGTTTGGCGAAGCTGCGGAAATAGGTGTTGGAGAACGTCGGCCGCTTACACCCGATGTCGTAGTCGGGGGTGAGCTTGCGGCGCAGTTCTTTGTCGCGAATCGCCAGGAACTGGTTGATCTTGCATAGATCCATCGCCGAGATGTTGAGCCGGCGAAACAGTGGAACCCGGTATCGCACCACACCGACGGTGATCATCAACTCGTAGATGGTGTCGGTGATCGTCCGGATCATGCGCTGCGTCCACGGTAAACGGGCGAAGAGCCGTTTGGCTCGATCCGAGAACTGCAGGTCGATCTTCGGTGCCACCCAGATCGGGGTCCGCTGATACACAGTGAGATCGGCGGCCTTCTCCGCGAGTTTCGGAATCAGCTGCACTGCCGTCGCGCCGGTCCCGATGATCCCGATCCGTCTGCCCGTCGGATCGAAGTCGTCTTCCCACTCGGTGGTGTGGATGACCTTGCCCTCGAACGTCGCGATCCCCGGAATGTCGGGTGCTTTCGGCTGAGACAGAAACCCGGTAGCGGTGATCAGGTAGCGCGCGGACAGCACGTCGCCACCGGACAGCGCGACCTGCCAGCGACGGGCCTCCTCGTCCCAGCGGGCGCTCTCCACGACGGTGTTGAACCGCATGTGTCGTCGAACGTCGTACTTGTCGGCCACCCCCGCGGCGTACTGCTTGATCTCCGGTCCCGGGGTGAATAACCGGGACCAGTTCGGGTTCGGCTCGAAGAAGTAGGAGTAAGTCGTGGTGGGGACGTCGACGGCCAGGCCCGGATAGTGGTTGACGTGCCAGGTTCCGCCGAGGTCGTCCTCCCGGTCGAGGATGACAAAGTCGTCGATATCCATGCGTTTGAGCTGGATTGCCGCGCCGATACCGCCGAAGCCAGCCCCGACGATCACGGCCTCGAAGTGCTCCGAACTCATGGCACGACAATATACGCAGTACCACTGGTACCGGCAATCGACCGGGCCCTAGCCGGGCTCGTTTTTCCTCCTCGGCTTCTTGCCGGATGCGTTGTTGTCCGCGAGCAACGCCGCGTTGTCGTCTTCGAGGTCAAGAATGCGGCCGATGCCGGCGAGGTTGACGCCGGCGGCGACCAAATGGCTGATTCGTCGGAGACGGGCCAGGTCGTCGGCGCTGTAGCGGCGGGTGCCGCCATCACTACGAATCGGGGTGAGCAGGCCATGGCTCTCGTAGAGCCGCAACGACTGCACGGGAACACCGGAAAGTTCGGCAGCGACCGAAATTCCGTACACACCATGG
Organism: Mycobacterium sp.; assembly: GCF_035603715.1. Classification (GTDB taxonomy): domain Bacteria; phylum Actinomycetota; class Actinomycetes; order Mycobacteriales; family Mycobacteriaceae; genus Mycobacterium. The sequence continues at coordinate 2,622 of NZ_DATNJW010000621.1, forward strand.
CTCGCGGCAGGTTGGTCCTGAGGGTCAGGTCGATCGTTCGTCACTGTCATCCCTTGGCTACGACTACAGGAAATCTTTTTAGCACACTTGCGACTTAATTGTCTGGGTGCTATATAAAATCTGTGTCAAGTGGCACAGATTACGGGTGACACACATAGAAGATTGGAGAGGCAGGGGTGACCACCATGCTGATGCGTACCGACCCGTTCCGCGAGCTGGACCGTTTCACCCAGCAGGCGCTGGGCACTGCCGCCCGTCCGGCGGTCATGCCGATGGACGCGTGGCGTGAAGGCGATGCGTTCCTCGTCGAGTTCGACCTACCTGGGATCGACCAAGACTCGCTGGACCTCGACATCGAGCGCAACGTCGTGACTGTTCGTGCCGAACGTCCGGCCGTCGATCCGAATCGCGAGATGCTCGCCACCGAGCGGCCGCGCGGAATCTTCAGCCGGCAGCTGGTTCTCGGTGAGAATCTCGACACCGACCGCATCGAAGCCTCCTATCAGGAGGGCGTGCTGCGGCTCCGTATCCCGGTGGCAGAGAGAGCCAAGCCACGAAAGATCACGATCGGTCGTGGTGACGCGCACCGGACGCTCGACGACAAAACCACCAAGCACGAGGTGATCAACGCTTGACCCCGCAGTGGGCGGCAGCAGGGCCGCGTGGCCTGCGCGCCCGGCTGCCGCCCATTGCAATTCGCCCGAAATAGGAGGTTGTGGTGTCCGTCGATCCACCAGGCGTGTTCGCGTCGTTAGCTGAGATCGCGCGAGAAGCCTCAACGCCGAAAGAGATGTACGCCGCGATATGTGTCGCGGCAACACTGACAGTTCCCGGATGCGACCATGCCAGCCTGATGATCTGCCGGGACGGCGAGTGCAGCACCGTCGCCGTGAGCGACTCAGTCGCGCGCCAGATCGACAAGCTGGAACTGGCGCTGGGCAGTGGCCCATGCCTCGATGCTGTCCAAGAGTGCACCGCTCAAATTCAGGCCGACCTGACCGCGGACAGTCGGTGGCCGTCGTTGGCGAACCGGGTGCTCGCTGAGACACCGGTGCGCGGCGCGCTGAGCGTTCGGCTGCCGGTGGACCGGGCCCGGGTCGGCGCACTCAACCTCTTTTCCGACACAGCCAATGCCTTCGACGAGCGATCAGTCGAGTGTGCGCTCGTGTTGGGCGCGTTCGCCACGGTTGCGACGAATGCTGTGGCGCAAGGCGAAGACGTCGCCTCGCTGCGCCGCGGGCTGGCGAGCAGTCGCGCGATCGGCAAAGCCATCGGCATGCTGATGGTATTGAACGACGTGTCGGACGACGACGCCTTTGGCATGCTGCGCCGAACATCGCAAGAGACCAACGTCAAGCTCGCCGAGGTCGCGGCCGACATTGTGCGAGGCGCAGCCGCCGCACGGCCTGAGGACTTATTCGCGGCCGAGCACACGTAGCGCTGCGGCCACCGCCAGGCCGGGCACGTCGAGCGTCTTGGAGCCCAGATCGTGCCGGGCACCGGCGATCTCGACGATCTGCGTCGGCGCGGAAATCAACGCCGCGGCGTCACGCACCTCATCCGGAGTGCCGAACGGATCCGACGTGCCGTGGGTGAACACTGTCGGCACCGCGATGTCGGGCAGATGTTCGGTGCGGGCCCGTTCCGGCTTGCCCGGTGGATGCACCGGATAGGAGAACAACGTCAGCACGTCGACGCCCGCTTCTTTCGCGGCCACCACCATCGACGTCATCCGACCACCATAGGAGTGGCCGCCGGCGATCAGCGGACCGTCGGACAGACCGCCGCAGACGGTGATGGCCTCGACAATGCCGGCGCGATCGGTCGCCGCCGAACCCGACGGCGGACCCTTGGGTCGTCTGCGCCGGTAGGGCAGGTTGTAGCGGACGGCAAGCCAGCCGCGTCGGGCCCACTCGTCGCAAAGTCTTTGCAGCAGCGGTGATTCTCTGTTGCCACCGGCTCCGTGCGTCAGCACCACCACGCCGGCCGGTGCCCCGTCCGGTTCGTGGGCGACGCCCGCGATCTGTTCGAGGTCGATCACGAGTGCAGCCTAAACAATGGAGACACCGGCCCGTGGCCGTGTCCGAGCGGATAGGAGGTCCGCAGACATTCGGTCACCCATCCTTTGGCGAACGAGACCGCGTCGAGTACCGGGTAACCATGCGCCAGGGCGCAGGCCGTCGCGGCGGCTAATGTGTCGCCCGCGCCGTGGTCGTTAGTGGTGTCGACCCGCGGTGTATCGAACTCGTGAAAGCCGTTGCCGTCGAACAATAAATCAGTGCTGCTGGCCGACCCTTGCAGGTGTCCACCCTTGACCATTACCCATTTCGGCCCCAGTGCATGCAGGGCGCGGGCCGCATCGGCCTGAGTCTTCGGGTCCACGACGTCGATACCGACCAACAGTCTGACCTCGTGCAGATTGGGTGTCACCAATGTCGCCAGCGGAAACAGTTCGGCACGAAGAGAATCCAGCGCAGTGTCGTCGAGCAGAGGATCGCCGTGCATCGATGCGGACACCGGGTCGACGACCAGTGGCACGCCGGCACCGTGCTTGCGCCAACTCCGCGCGACCGCGTCGATGATCTCGGCCGATGCGAGCATCCCGGTCTTGGCGGCCTGCAGTCCGATATCGTCGCATACCGCCGCGATTTGGGCGGTGACAAAGTCAGGCGGGGTTTTGTGAAAGTCCGTTACGCCCAATGAGTTCTGCACCGTCACCGCAGTGACCGCGCAGAGCGTGTGCACGCCCAACAGCGTGCAGGTGCGGATGTCGGCCTGAACACCCGCGCCCCCACCGGAGTCCGATCCGGCGATCGTCAGCACCCGCAGTGGCGTCGTACCAGACGGCGCCAGCGGAAGGTAACTCACTGGGCGAGCGGCAGATACACCCGGTTGCCGTGCTCGGCGAACTCGACCGACTTCTCCGCCATGGCCGCTTCGATGGCTTCTTCGGTGTCGAGTCCGTGCTTGGCCGCGTACTCCCGGACGTCCTGGGTGATTCGCATCGAGCAGAACTTCGGCCCGCACATCGAGCAGAAGTGGGCGGTCTTGGCCGGCTCGGCCGGCAGCGTCTCGTCGTGATACTCCCGCGCGGTGTCGGGATCCAGCGACAGGGCGAACTGGTCGTGCCAGCGGAACTCGAAGCG
>NZ_DATNJW010000622.1:0-5195 GCF_035603715.1 Mycobacterium sp.
AATTTCAATGGCAATATGAACGGCAATCTGTACGAAATTGCACACACGGATGACTTCGTCAGCGCGCGCCTGCCATTCATCGCGGCAGAGGGCCTTTCCAAATTTGACAACAAGGCCGATTTGAAGCTCGCCGACGATCAGATCGCCGCGCATGGGGTGGCCGGGGCGAGCCAGATGCTGGATCTGGATGAGTTCATTAAAATCTATGCGATGGAAATTCTTCTGAAGAGCTGGGATGGTTATGCCAACAACACCAATAACACCTATATCTATAATGACGTGAATGCCGTCGCGGCACCCGGTGTGAACGACGTCAAATTCAAAATGATACCGTGGGGTATTGACCAGATTTTGCAGCCCATTTTGCCTGTAATCTTCAGGGTGGCCCCCAGTGGGCTGATCGCGAAACTCGTACGCAACGACGCCGCGCGCCGTGCGCAATTGATCGACCAGATTCGGAGTTATCGGGACACCGTGTTCAGCCGGGAGACCCAACAAACTGTGCTGAAACCAATGATCGATCAAATGGAGGCATTACTCGTAGGGTTTGGTGTGCCCAATGCTGTATCAGAGATTGCGGGAGTGCGGCAGCAATTACAGCTGACCGGATCGGGCGCCGGCGCGGTCACGGGCGTCGCCCGCACCCCCGATCATCTGGATCTGTTCTGGGTCGGGCTGGACGGATCAGTCGGCAGCAACTGGTGGGACGCCGGCGCCAACAACGGCCGCTGGAACACCGCGTTCGAGATCGCCCCCGCGGGATCGGCCGTCGGCGCGGTCACGGCGGTCGCCCGCACCCCTGATCATCTGGATGTGTTCTGGGTCGGGCTGGATGGATCGGTCGGCAGCAGCTGGTGGGACGCCCACGCCAACAACGGCGCCTGGAACGCCCCGTTCGAGAGGTTCGGACCCTGATAAACAGACGCTCCTAGGTTCAGGCAACGATTTCGGCGGTTGACCTGGGTGGCTGGAGGGGCGTGGAAGATCTCGCGGGCGATAAAGCGTTTCGTTTTTCGTCCTTCCTTCTGCGAAGCGCCGCGCCATGTACTCGCGGGCGGGTTGGTGGCGACGCAGACGCATGACCTCCCGTGGCGATGAGACCGTCTGAGGTGCAGGCTCACCGCCCCTGCAGCAGGGCCGGGTTGTCAGCGGTAACGCGACCCGCCGACACACGTATTCTGTTGTCGACCTGAAGACAGGCTGGAGCGGACCGGGAAAGGGCAATAGTGGCGCTCGTCGTGCAAAAGTACGGCGGATCTTCGGTGGCCGACGCCGACCGGATCCGCCGGGTCGCCGAACGCATCGTCGAGGCCAAAAAGCAGGGTAACGACGTGGTCGTGGTGGTTTCGGCGATGGGCGACACCACCGACAACCTGCTGGATCTGGCTCAGCAGGTGTGCCCGGCTCCGCCGGCCCGCGAACTGGACATGCTGCTGACGGCCGGGGAGCGCATCTCCAACGCGCTGGTGGCAATGGCCATCGAATCGCTCGGGGCGCAGGCGCGCTCGTTCACCGGTTCGCAAGCCGGCGTCATCACCACCGGCGCCCACGGCAAGGCCAAGATCATCGACGTCACCCCGACCCGCCTGCAGGCTGCGCTCGACGAAGGTCGCATCGTGCTGGTCGCCGGGTTCCAAGGGGTCAGCCAGGACACCAGGGATGTGACCACGCTGGGCCGCGGCGGCTCGGACACCACCGCGGTCGCGCTGGCCGCGGCGCTGCACGCCGACGTCTGCGAGATCTACACCGACGTGGACGGGATTTTCAGCGCCGACCCGCGGATCGTGCCCAACGCCCGCCGACTGGACACGGTCACCTTCGAGGAGATGCTCGAAATGGCCGCCTGCGGGGCGAAAGTGCTGATGCTTCGCTGCGTGGAATACGCCCGCCGCTACAACATCCCGGTGCATGTGCGCTCGTCGTACTCGGACAAACCGGGCACCATCGTCACCGGATCGATCGAGGACATACCCATGGAAGAGCCCATCCTGACCGGCGTCGCACACGATCGCAGCGAGGCCAAGGTGACCGTCGTCGGTATCCCTGACTACCCGGGCTACGCCGCCAAGGTGTTCCGTGCGGTCGCCGACGCCGACGTGAACATCGACATGGTGTTGCAGAACGTCTCCAAGGTCGAGAACGGCAGGACCGACATCACCTTCACCTGCCCCCGCGACAGCGGGCCGGCCGCGGTGGAGAAGCTGGACTCCCTCAAGGACGAAATCGGCTTCAGCCAAGTGCTTTACGATGATCACATCGGCAAGGTGTCGCTGATCGGCGCCGGAATGCGTAGCCACCCCGGGGTCACCGCCACATTCTGCGAGGCGCTGGCCCAGGTTGGCGTCAACATCGATCTGATCTCCACATCGGAGATCAGGATCTCGGTGCTGTGCCGGGACACTGAACTAGATAAGGCCGTCGTCGCGTTACATGAAGCATTCGGCCTCGGCGGTGCCGAAGAGGCCAAGGTATATGCGGGGACAGGACGTTAGATGGTTGCGATAGGTGTAGTGGGTGCCACCGGCCAGGTAGGCCAGGTGATGCGAAGGCTGCTGGATGAGCGCGATTTCCCGGCGACCAGCGTGCGGTTTTTCGCATCGGCCCGTTCGCAGGGTCGCAAGCTGCCGTTCCGCGGCCAGGAGATCGAGGTCGAGGACGCCGAGACCGCCGACCCGACCGGTCTGGACATCGCGCTCTTCTCGGCCGGCGGGGCGATGTCGCGGGTCCAGGCGCCGCGGTTCGCCGCGGCCGGGGTAACGGTGATCGACAACTCCTCGGCGTGGCGCAAGGACCCGGACGTGCCGCTGGTGGTCTCCGAGGTGAACTTCGCGCGCGACGCGCATCGACGGCCCAAGGGCATCATCGCCAACCCCAATTGCACGACGATGGCCGCGATGCCGGTACTCAAGGTGCTGCACGACGAGGCTCAGTTGGTTCGGCTGATCGTGTCGAGCTATCAAGCTGTTTCGGGAACCGGACTGGCCGGGGTGGCCGAGCTGGCCGACCAGGCTCGCACCGTCATCGACGACGCCGAGCAGTTGGTGCACGACGGCAGCGCGCTGCAGTTCCCTGAGCCGAAGGCCTACGTCGCGCCGATCGCCTTCAACGTCATTCCGCTGGCCGGCAAACTCGTCGACGACGACTCCGGCGAAACCGATGAAGATCAGAAGCTGCGCAGCGAAAGTCGCAAAATCCTGGGTATCCCGGACTTGCTGGTCAGCGGTACCTGTGTCCGGGTCCCGGTGTTCACCGGCCACTCGCTGTCGATCAATGCCGAATTCGCCCAACCACTTTCGCCCGAGCGTGCCCGCGATATCCTCGCCGTTGCCCCAGGCGTGAAGGTGGTCGAGGTGCCGACGCCGTTGGCTGCCGCCGGCGTCGACGAGTCCCTCGTCGGCCGGATCCGTCGCGACCCCGGTGTGCCCGACGGACGTGGGCTGGCGTTGTTCGTCTCGGGTGACAATCTGCGCAAAGGCGCTGCCCTGAACACTATTCAGATCGCTGAGCTCCTCGCCGCTGAACTGTGAGGTGTGGGTGAGCGCTGCCCGCAAGATCGTGCGCTGCTCACTCATCGCAGGGCTGCTTATTCACCAAGGGTTTTCATTCGCTCACGCCGATCCGCCCGCTCCGATGCCACAGCCGGTCCTGCCGCCGCTGGTGCCCGGCGAGGTGATCAGGATCGGCCCGACCGCCGGAACCGGCACGCCCACCGGTGATTACGGCATCGGGGCCACCGACCTGTGCGTGTTCATGGAGTTCCCGACGCAGGTGGTGCAGGTCTGCGGCGACAGCTTCGCCGGCCAGGGCGTCGGCTTCGGCGGCTACTACTCGCCGGTCGCATTGCGGGTGGACACGTCGTCGGTCGACGACCCGGACGGAGTGAAATACACCGGGGTCACCGGTATCACCGAACCATTGCTGGCCGAACCGACGCCGCCGGGTGATTCACAGTTGCCTGCGGGCGTCGTGCAGATCAACCGGCAGAACTACTTGTTGGTCACCACCACCAAAGATCTGGTGCCGCAGAGCTCGAGAATCGTCAAAGCCGAACCATCACAAGGTCTTTGGCAGACGGTTGCGGGGTCGGTTCGCAATGGCGATTACGCGGCAGGCCAGCAATCGCAGGTCAGTGGCTACTACGACCCGATACCGACCGCGGAGTCACAGTCCGGCTGGGTGTACATCGTCGCCGACAACTTCGACCGCAGCCAGCCGGTGGTGCTGTATCGGGTCGCGCCGGAGAACTTCGGCGATCGGTCTCGGTGGCAGGGCTGGGCGGCGGGACCCGACGGTGGTTGGGGTAAGCCGCCAACGCCGTTGTGGGGTGACATGGTTGGTGAGATCAGCTTCACCCAGATCGACGGCAAGCCGGTGCTGTCGTATTTCAACGCCAGCACCGGAAACACGGAGGTTCGGGTCGCCGACGACCCGACCTCGCTGAGCAGTGCGCCGGTCACCACCGTCGTCCAGCACGACGAGTGGCCCGAACCCGCCGACAGCCTGCCGGACCCGCGCGACAACCGGCTGGCCCAGCCGTACGGCGGCTACATTTCACCGGGTTCGACGCTGGACGAGCTGCGGGTGTTCGTCAGCCAATGGCACAACAGCGATCCGCGGGCGCGTTCCCCGTATCGGGTGATCCAATTCGCGGTCAACCCATTCAAACCCTGGTCGGAGCCCTAATCAGAGTCTAATTCGAGACCGCGTTCAGTTCTGTTCGGGCCTGGTCGATTTGGTCGTATGCGTAGGTCGCCATCGCGGCGGTGGTCATCGTTTCACCCTTCCGGGCGAGCGATTCGTAGGTCTGATCGCCGAGGACCTCGCGGAGGTGCGCGATTGCAACGTTGATGTTGGGAAACGACGCGGCGGTCAGCGGACTGAATCCGAAACCGGCGATGGTAGCCGCCGGTTCGTGGCGTGCGAGCCGGTCGAAGAGGATTGCAAGGTTCGCGAACGGCGAACGGAGAGTGACTATGTTGCCGGAATCGTGCAATTGGCGGATCGCCAGACCGATGTGATCGAGCGCGGACAGCGGATCGCCGTGTTCGACTTCGAGTTGGGCAAGATTGGCAGCTATGTGTGTTTCGTTGAAGCGGTTGCCGCTTTCGTGAGCGACCCTCAGGCCACGGCGCGTCGCCTCCAGAGCGCGGTCGGGGTCAGTGTTACGCCACGCAAAGCCGTCGGCCATCAGCGCT
>NZ_DATNJW010000623.1:0-6373 GCF_035603715.1 Mycobacterium sp.
TTGGCCTTCGGGTTGGTGCCAGTGATCGGGATACGCACACACGCCGACCGGTTGCGCTGGCTGTAAACCAGGTTGATCGGAGCCTCGAAGCCGGGGACCAGACGCTTGTAGGAGTTCACCGTCGGGTTGGTGAAGGCCAGCAGCGACGGCGCGTGGTGCAACAAGCCGCCGATGTAGTGGCGCGCGGTGTCGGACAGGCCCGCGTAACCCGTCTCGTCGTACATCAACGGGCTGCCGTCTTTCCACAACGACTGGTGGGTGTGCATACCCGAGCCGTTGTCGCCGAACAGCGGCTTGGGCATGAAGGTGACGGTCTTGCCTTCCTGCCACGCCGTGTTCTTGACGATGTACTTGTACAGCTGCATGTCGTCGGCCGCGTGCAGCAGCGTATTGAATTTGTAGTTGATCTCGGCCTGGCCGCCGGTGCCCACCTCGTGGTGGCCCTTTTCCAGGCTGAAGCCGGCCTTGATCAGGTTCTGCAGCATCCTGGCGCGCAGGTCGACGTAGTGGTCGACGGGAGCGACGGGGAAGTAACCGCCCTTGGGACGCACCTTGTACCCGCGGTTCGGACTGCCGTCGTTCTCGGTCGGCTCGCCGGTGTTCCACCAACCCGAGATCGCGTCCACCTCGTAGAACGAGCCGTTGGTGCGCGAGTCGAAGCTCACCGAGTCGAAGATGTAGAACTCGGCCTCGGCGCCGAAGTAAGCGGTGTCCGCGATGCCGGTGCTGACCAAATAGTTCTCCGCCTTGCGAGCGACGTTGCGCGGGTCGCGCGAGTACGGCTCGAGGGTGAACGGGTCGTGCACGAAGAAGTTGAGGTTCAGCGTCCTGGCTTGGGTGAACAGGTCGATTTGCGCCGTGTCGGGGTCGGGGAGCAGCAACATGTCGGACTCGTGAATTGACTGGAACCCTCGAATCGACGAGCCGTCGAAGGCCAGCCCGTCCTCGAACACGCTCTCGTCGAAGAACGAAATCGGAATTGTGAAGTGCTGCATGATGCCTGGCAGGTCACAGAACCGCACGTCGACGAATTCGACATGCTCGTCCTTGGCCAGTTTGAAAATGTCGTCGGCCGTATTTTCGGACACCGAAGCGCTCTCCTTTGCTGCGAGCTTCGAAACACTGTGGTCGCTGATGAGCACCCCGTTACGCGGGCGTAAACGGGTTGCCCGGTCAGACGCTATGGACGCGGTGCCGCCTGAGTCAAACCCCGTGTTACGTCGACGTTACGTGGCACCACGTGCTGTCCCCGGGTCTGGCCAGAACTGACCTTATTGTGGGGTGATGACCCGCAGCAACCGCCCCCCACCATCAGGTCGGGAACCCGTTGGATCGGGAGAGCCTCAGGGTTATCCGGGCCAGCCGCTCGGTCTGCCCGAACACGGTCCGGGTTCGTTGGCCCGCATGGGGCGCCGATTGGTGGCGCTGCTGGTCGACTGGTTACTTGCATACGGTTTGGCCGCCCTCGGGATGACGCTCGGACTGATCCCGTTGCGCATGCTGTCGACGGTGGTCCTGGTGATCTGGCTGGTGCTCGGAATCGTGGCCGTTCGCTTGTTCGAGTTCACTCCGGGCCAGCTGGCGCTGGGCCTGCGGGTGGCATCCGTCGACGAGCGGATGCACGTCGGAGTGGGCCGGGCCACGGCGCGCGGTGTGCTGATCGCGTTCGTCATACCGGCGTTGTTCGTCGACGTCGACGGGCGGGGGATCCAGGACCGCGTGACCGGCACCGCCGTCGTACGGCGCTGACTACCGCCGGCGCACGGTGCGCTGGACGCCGCGCATCTTGGCATTGCCGGGGATCGGACCCTTGGGCATCGCGGCGGTCCCGGCCCGCGAACCCAGTGCGCTCAGCCGTGACTCCAGCGAATCCATCTGCTTGACGGTGATGTTGGCCGGCAGCTTGGTGAGGTGGCGCTCCAGCTTGGCCAGCGGAACCTCGCCGTCGCCGTTGCCGACGACGATGTCGTAGATCGGGACGTCGCCGACCAGTCGCGCGGTGCGCTTCTTCTCCTGCGCAAGCAGCGGCTTGACCCGGGTCGCGGATCCCTCGCCGACCAGGATGACGCCGGGACGGCCGAGCACCCGGTGAACGGCGTCGAAATGTCCGGTGGCCGCGACCCCGTGGGTGACGCGCCATTTGCCGCGCAGGTTGTCCAGCGCCCAGGCGGCGGCCCCGGTCTGACCGTCGGCCTTGCTGTACACCGATCGCTGCGCGCGCCGGCCGAAGATGATGAACGCCACCAACGCGCCCAGTACAACACCGAGTGCAGGCATCGAGATCAGGGCAAATCCGCCAGACAACACCCCGATCGCGACGGCGGTGCCCACAATCAGCACGAACGCGCCGATCATGTAGGGCAGCAGTCGCTTGTCCTCTTGACGCTGAATGTTGAACGCCTGCCAGAGCTGGCTACGGCGCTCTTTAGCGGCCGCCTTGCGCGTGGCTTTCGCCTCGGCTCGGGCGGCCTTGTTCGCCTTGGCATCGCGGGGTTTGGCCATAATCGCCAAGAATACTGAAAGCCGGGCTCAGCCCGGCTGCGTGGTGGGCGTCTCGTGCCGCTGCTGACTGGCCTGCTGGTAGAGCCGTCCGGCCCGGTACGACGAACGCACCAGCGGACCGGCAAGCACTCCGGCGAATCCCAGGTGCTCGGCGTACTGCGCGAACTCTGCGAATTCATCGGGGTGGACCCAGCGCTCGACGGGATGGTGCCGCGCGGACGGGCGCAGGTATTGGGTAATGGTGACGATGTCGCATCCGGCGCCGTGCAGGTCAGTCAGCGCCGCACGCACCTCCTCGGGCGTCTCGCCCATCCCGAGGATGAGGTTGCTTTTGGTGACCAGCCCGAAATCCCTTGCCGCGGTGAGTACGTCGAGGCTGCGCTGGTAGGAGAAGGCCGGACGAATGCGCTTGAAGATCCGCGGCACGGTCTCGAGGTTGTGGGCCAGCACCTCGGGACGGGACTCGAAGACCTGCCGAAGCTGGTCTGCGTCGCCGTTGAAGTCGGGGATCAACAGCTCGACACCGGTGGACGGGTTGAGCTCTTTGATGGCCCGCACGGTCTGCGCGTACAGCCAGGCGCCGCCGTCGGGCAGGTCGTCGCGGGCCACACCGGTGACGGTCGAGTACCGCAGGCTCATGGCCTGCACGCTCTCGGCGACCCGGCGCGGTTCGTCGCGGTCGAGCGGCGCGGGCTTGCCGGTGTCGATCTGGCAGAAGTCGCAGCGGCGGCTGCACACCTCGCCGCCGATCAGGAAGGTGGCCTCACGGTCTTCCCAGCACTCGTAGATGTTGGGGCAGCCGGCTTCCTCGCACACGGTGTGCAGGCCTTCGCGGCGGACCAGCTTCTTCAGCTCGGTGTATTCCGGGCCCATCCGCAGCCGGGTCCTGATCCACGCGGGCTTGCGCTCGATCGGGGTTTCCGCGTTGCGCACTTCCAGACGCAGGAGTTTCCGACCTTCGGGGGCAACGGTCACGGCGTCGATGCTACGCGGGCGGCGCTGTGCTGCGGGTCAACTGCCAGCCGGCCATCCAGGGCGTCGCAGACCGCCTCAGCGACCGACGACCGGACATCGTCGACCCCGACCCGGTGGCTCAGTTCGGCGGAGATCGATGTCACGCCGGCGTCGCTGATGCCGCACGGGACGATCGTCTCGAACGCGCCGAGGTCGCAGTCGCAGTTGAGCGCGAACCCGTGCAGCGTCGTCGCCCGCGCCACCCGCACACCGATGGCAGCGACTTTGCGTGCCGGTCGGCCCGCGCCGGCCGGCACCCACACTCCGGAGCGGCCGTCGATGCGGCCCACCTGCAGACCGACATCGGTGCACACCTTGATCAGCGATTCCTCGATGCGGCGAACGTAATTGACCACATCGAGCGGCTCGGTCAGCCCGATGATGGGGTAGCCGACCAGCTGCCCCGGCCCGTGCCAGGTGATCTTGCCGCCGCGATCGGTGTCGACGACGGGTGTGCCGTCGTTCGGCCGCTCGTGCGCCGCCGTGCGCCGGCCGGCCGTGTAAACCGACGGGTGTTCGAGCAGGAGCAACTTGTCGGTGCCGCCGGCGGCGCGCGCCTGGGCCAGCTCCTGCTGCAGCTGCCAGGCGACGCGGTAGTCCACGATCTCCATCTGGCGGATGTCGATCGGGGCCGTGCTCGAGCGGATCGAACTCACGGCGGAGAGGCTACAACTCGAACCTGGTGACAACCTGACAGCCGCTAGGCGACATCGCGCGTCGCGGTCGCGTAGCGCAGCGCTTCGCCGACGGTCTTGTGCTCGAACTCGAAGCCGGCCCGCTCCAGCGCAGCCGGGATCGCGCGTTGCCCGCTCAACAGTGTCTCCTCGGCGAATTCGCCCAGCGCAGCCCGCACCGCGAAACCCGGGACCATCAGCGGGGTGGACCGGTTGACCGCCCGGCCCAGTGCTGCGGTGAATTCGGCGTTGGTGACCGGCGCCGGCCCGGTCAGGTTCACCGGCCCGGACAGCCGGTCGTCCTCAATGGCGAATTGCAGGGCCCGCACCTGATCCTCGAGGCTGATCCACGACATGTACTGGCGCCCGTTGCCCAGGCGGGCGCCGAGGCCCACCGAGAACAGCGGCCGTAACTGGCGAAGCGCGCCGCCGGACGCGGCCAGCACCACGCCGGTTCGGGCCAGCACCACGCGCGTGCCGGCGTTGCGGGCCGGCGCGGTGACCGCCTCCCAGTCCTCGCACAGCTGCGCCAGGAAACCTGTTCCCGGCGAGGAGGTTTCGTCGACCACACGGTCCTTCGTGTCGCCGTAATAGCCGACCGCGCTAGCGTTGACCAGCACGCTGACGCCCGCGTCGGCGACGGCGGTGGCCAGCACTTCGGTCGGGGTGATGCGGCTGTCGCGCAGGTTCTGCTTGAACGCCCCCGACCAGCGTCGCTGTCCGATGTTGATGCCGCACAGGTTGACCACGGCGTCGACGCTCTGCAACGTGCCAGTGTCGAATTCGCCGCCGTCCGGATCCCAGTGCAGCTCATTGGCGTTCGCGGGTGCTCGACGCACGATCCGTAGCACGCGGTGGTCTGCGGTGCGCAGCGCCGTGACCAGAGCCGACCCGATCAGGCCGGACGAGCCTGCGATCGCGACGGTAGCGGTCACGATTCAAGCCCTCCTAGAGTCCCAGATCGGCCTCGAACGCGCCTTCTTCGAGCCGATGCCTGATGGAGGTGACGAATCGCCCGGCATCAGCGCCGTCGATCAGTCGGTGGTCGTAGGTCAGCGGGAGGTAGCAGACTGACCGCACGCCGATCGATTCGTTGCCGGTTTCGTCGACGACGACGCGCGGCCGTTTGACGATCGCCCCGGTGCCCAGCATCGCGGCCTGCGGCGGCACCAGGATTGGGGTGTCCATCAGCGCGCCCTGACTGCCGATGTTGGTGATGGTGAAAGTTCCGCCGGACAGTTCGTCGGGCCGCAGATCACCCGAGCGGGCGCGGGCGGCGATGTCGGCGATTGCGCGCGCCAACCCAGCCAGCGACAGGTCGCCGGCGTTGTGGATGACGGGCGAAAGCAGCCCCTGCTCGGTGTCTACCGCGAAGCCGAGATGCTCGGCGTCGTAGTAGGTGATCTCCTTGGTGTCCTCGTTGTAGCTGGCATTGACGTTCGGATGCGCTTTGAGCGCATCGATCACGGCGCGTGCGATGAACGGCAGGAAGGTCAGGTTCACGCCCTCGCGTTCAGCGAACCCGGCCTTGGCCTTTTCCCGCAGCGCGACGATCCGGGTCATGTCGGCCTCATGGATCTGGGTGAGCTGCGCGGTGGCCTGCAGCGACTCGCGGGTCTTCTTCGCCGTGATCTGTCGGATCCGGCTGGCCTTCTGCGTGGTTCCGCGCAGATGTGCCAGCGCGGGCGCCGGTGTGGGTGCGCTGGGTTTCGGCGCAGCCGGGGCCTGTGCGGGGGCCGCGGCCGCTGGTGCCGGCGCCTTGGCCGCTTCTTCCTTCTGCTGAGCGGCGGACAACACATCCTGCTTGCGGATGCGTCCCCCCACGCCGGTTCCGTTCAGCGCGCTGAGATCAATGTTGTTCTCCGCAGCCAGCTTTCGCACCAGGGGAGTGACGTACGGAGCGCTGCTCGAACCGGCCGCCGGGGCGGGTTCGGCCGCGGGTGCGGCTTGTGGTGCTGGCGCGGCCGGCGGCTGCGCGGGTGCCGCCGCCGCGGGCGGAGCGGGTGGCGCGGGCGGAGCGGGTGGCGCGGGAGGAGCTGCTGGCGCGGGCGGAGCCGGTGGCGCGGGTGCCGCTGCCGGTGCGGGCGCGGCAGTGGTGGCGCCCGTGCCGATTCGCGCGAGCTCGCCGCCGACCGAAACCGTGACGTCCTCTTCCGCGGTGATGCTGATCAGCGTGCCCGCGA
>NZ_DATNJW010000624.1:0-2821 GCF_035603715.1 Mycobacterium sp.
TCGGCGCACACCGGTCTCGGGCTGCACCGTCAGCGGCCAGGCCTCTCCTTCACAGGGCAGAGCAGGCACATCAGCGGGGTCGTCAAAGTCGAGGTCGTAAGCACAGGCGATCTCGCGGGCCAGGCCGCGCACCGACATGCAGTAGCCCCGGTCCGGGGTGATCGCCAGGTCGAAGATCACGTCGTCGAGTTCGAGTACTCGGGCGCCGCTCGCACCGGGCTCGGCGGTTCCCGGCGGCAGCACCAGGATGCCGGAATGGTCTGCGGCCAAGCCGAGTTCAGCCGCCGAGCAGATCATCCCGTCGGACGTGTGGCCGTAGGTTTTCCGTGCGGCGATGTGGAACCCGCCGGGCAGCGTGGTGCCGGGCAACGCCACCACCACCAGATCACCGACAGCGAAGTTGGTTGCCCCGCAGACGATCTCGCGCGGCTTTTCTTCGCCGACATCGACCGTGCAGGCGCGGATCGGCTTCTTGAACTCGGTCAGCTCTTCGATCGAAGCGACACGTCCCACCGTCAGTGGACCGTCGACTGGGCCAAGGGTGATGATCTCTTCGACCTCGTGGCCGATGCGTATCAGCGCCTGTTCGAGCTCGGCGGGTTTTACGTCCCAGCCGGGAGCGCCGGCGCTGACGACCTCGCGCAGCCAGCTATAGGGGACGCGCATCAGGCCCCCACCCCGAACGGCAACGAGAATCGGACATCGCCTTCGACCATGTCGCGCATATCTGGAATGCCATTGCGGAACTGGAGCGTGCGTTCCAGACCCATGCCGAATGCGAAGCCCGAATATTGTTGCGGGTCAATGCCAACGGCACGCAACACGTTCGGGTTCACCATCCCGCAGCCGCCCCACTCCACCCAGCCGGCGCCACCCTTCTTGTTTTCGAACCAGACGTCGACCTCGGCCGACGGCTCGGTAAAGGGGAAGAAGTGCGGGCGAATCCTGGTGCGCGCTTGCGGCCCGAACTCGGCACGGGCGAACGCGTCCAGGGTTCCACGCAGGTGGGCCATCGACAGGCCCCGATCCACTGCCAGCCCCTCGATCTGGTGGAAGACCGGGGTGTGGGTGGAGTCGAGCTCGTCGGTGCGGAATGTGCGACCGATCGAGATCACATACACCGGCAGCGTGCGTTCGAGCAGCGCGCGCACCTGCACCGGCGAGGTGTGGGTACGCAGCAGCTGACGCGAACCGTCCGGCGCGATGTAGAAGGTGTCCTGTTCACTGCGGGCCGGGTGGTCGGCGGGGAAATTCAGCGCGTCGAAGTTGAATTGCTCGGTTTCGACTTCGGGCCCCTCAGCAAGTTCCCATCCCATCGCGATGAACGTGTCGGCGATGTGCTCGGCCAAGATCGTGATCGGATGGCGCGCGCCGGTCGGCTGCCGCGTAGAGGGCAGGGTCACGTCGATTCGCTCGGCGATCAACACTGCGGCATCACGCTCGGCGCGTAACGCCGCCAGCCGTTCGTCGTACTCGCGCTGCACGTCGCCGCGCGACGTGTTCACCCGCTTGCCGACATCAGCCCGCTCGGCCTTGGGCACGGTGCCCAGCGCCTGTCGCGCCAACGCCACCGGCGAGCGATCACCGAGGTGCTCGGTCTTGGCGCGCGCCAGCGCGTCGAGATCAGCCGCGGCCGCGAAGGCTTGCCGGGCTGCGTCGACCGCGGCGGTCAACGCCTCCGGCGACAGGGCTTCCGTTGACGGGGGCTGGGCACCCAACGCGGCGACACTCTCCTTTTCGGTGGATAAGCCTTGCCAGGCAATATCTGCGGGGCTGGCGACACGGCGTGACGCGCAAGAGCCGATCATATGTGTTGACCTTGGTGGCGATCGGAAGCCGTCAGCCTGATTTCTCGCACGCCGTCCGCGCGGCGACCATCGAACGGCTCACCCTTGAGTATTTTCGTGGGGTGGTGACGCCTCAAGCTCCCGAACTGGTCCCGGCGCAGTACCTGCTGTCGCCGCGTGCCGCGGAGCCGCGCACGCTGATCGACATCCTCTACGACACCGCTGCTTGCTACCCGGAAGCCGCCGCAATCGACGACGGCACCGTTCAGCTCACCTACAGCGAGCTGATCAGCGACATCGAAGCCAGCGTCGCGTGGCTGGCGGCCCGCGGGATCGGTCGCGGTGACCGGATCGGCATCCGGATGCCGTCGGGCAGCTTTGCGCTCTACGAAGCGATCCTGGCCACCCTGGCCGTCGGTGCGGCCTACGTCCCCGTTGATGCCGACGATCCCGACGAACGCGCCGAGTTGGTGTTCGGCGAGGCGAACGTCGTCGCGATCGTCAGCGAAGCCGGCATGTCGCGGGGCCCGGGCTCGTCGCGGGGCTGGCGGGCCGGTGCGCCATTGCCGCGCGATGACGCGTGGATCATCTTCACCTCCGGATCGACCGGCACGCCCAAAGGCGTTGCCGTGACGCACCGCAGCGCGGCCGCGTTCGTCGACGCCGAGGCACAGATGTTCCTGCAGGACAACCCGATTGGGCCGGGCGATCGGGTGTTGGCCGGATTGTCGGTGGCGTTCGACGCATCATGCGAGGAGATGTGGCTGGCCTGGCGGCACGGCGCCTGCCTGGTCCCCGCCCCGCGCTCGCTGGTCCGCAGCGGCATGGACCTCGGTCCGTGGCTGGTCAGCCGCGACGTCACGGTGGTGTCAACCGTGCCGACGCTGGCCGCGCTCTGGCCCGCCGAGGCGCTCGAGGCGGTGCGGCTGTTGATCTTCGGCGGCGAGGCCTGTCCCCCGGAGCTGGCCACCCGCCTCGCCGTGGAAGGCCGCGAGGTGTGGAACACCTACGGCCCCACCGAGGCCACCGTGGTC
>NZ_DATNJW010000625.1:0-8724 GCF_035603715.1 Mycobacterium sp.
CGGCACCGGCGCGGGCAAAACCACCCTGCTGTCAGCGATGCTGAACGCAGTGCCACCCGACGAGCGAATCGTGTGCGTCGAGGATGCGGCTGAGTTGTCGCCGCCGCATCCGCACCTAGTCAAGCTGGTGGCGCGGTGCGCCAATGTCGAGGGCGTCGGCGAGGTCACCGTGCGTCAACTTGTCCGCCAGGCGCTGCGAATGCGACCGGACCGAATCGTGGTCGGCGAGGTCCGAGGCGCCGAGGTGGTCGATCTGCTCGCGGCGCTGAACACCGGTCATGACGGCGGCGCGGGCACGGTGCACGCCAACAACCCCGGCGAAGTCCCGGCCCGGTTGGAGGCATTGGGCGCCCTCGGTGGTCTGGATCGCGTTGCGCTGCACAGTCAACTGGCCGCTGCGGTTCAGGTGCTGCTGCATGTTGCCCGCGATCGCACCGGGCGACGACGCCTCGGTGAAATCGCCGTCCTACGCGAAACCGATCGGCGGGTGCGGGCGGTCACGGTATGGCACGCCGATCGCGGCCTGACCGACGAGGCCGCCGACTTGTATCGGCTGCTGCAGAGCCGTGCCGCGTCATGACAGGAGCGGTGGCCGCCGCGCTGGCGTTGTCCGTTGCGGTGCTGGTACTTCCGTCGTCACCGCGGAGACGGCTGACGTGTGGCGAGAAGGACCGCAACGAGCTCCCACCGCAGACTGCGGGCTGGCTCGCGGCGTGCGTGTTGGCTGTCAGCATCGTATTACTGCCGTTGACAACAGTTTTCGCGAGCGTGATATTCGCAGCAAGTATGTACCTGCGCTACCGTCGGCGACGGCGTAGCGGTCAAGGGCGGCAGGAGAGCCAGGAGCTGGAAACCGCGATCGACGTCTTGGTGGGTGAACTGAGAATCGGCGCCCATCCGGCGGGCGCTTTCGCCGTCGCCGCAGAAGAAACGAACGGTCCGGTCGCCGGTGCGTGTCGAGCGGTCGCCGCGCGCGCCCGGCTGGGTGCCGACGTCACCGCGGGTTTGCGCGGCGTGGCCACCACCTCGGCGCTGCCGGCGCAGTGGGACCGGCTCGCGGTGTGCTGGCAGCTGGCCGCCGATCACGGACTGGCGATGTCCACCCTCATGCGCGCGGCACAACGCGATATCGCTGAGCGGCAACGGTTCTCCGGACAGGTGCGATCCGGCATGGCGGGCGCGCGCGCGACGGCGGCAATCCTCGCGAGTCTTCCGGTGCTGTCGGTGGTGATGGGCGAGCTCATCGGCGCACGACCGGTGGCGTTCCTGCTGGGCGGGCGGCTGGGCGGCGTGCTGCTGGTGGTCGGGCTGACGTTGGTCTGCGGTGGGCTGCTGTGGTCGGACCGCATCACCGATCGGGCGGTGGCGTGATGACTTCCGCCGCAGCGGTGCTGCTGGCCGTGGCCCTGCTGAGCGACGCCGGTCCCTCGACCGTGCGGGCGCGCGCCGGAACGGCGGCCCGTACGCCGCGGCCTTCACGAAAGCCGTTGCGCGGCAACGACCCATTGGCGGTCGCGTCGAGCCTCGATGTGCTGGCAGTTTGCCTGGCCGCGGGTATGGCAGTGTCGATGGCCGCTGCCGCGACGGCTGTGTCGGCCCCGCCGCTGCTGGCCCGGATGCTCCGGCGCGCCGCCGACCTGCTGGCGCTGGGCGCCGATCCCGCCGTCGCATGGAACGCGGCGCCGGATCTGCCGGCCGGCTCGCTCGACCCGCAGATCGACGCGTTGCTGCGGCTGGCACGGCGGTCATCAGCGTCGGGTGTGGCACTGGCCGAAGCGGTGTCGACGCTCGCCACGCAATGCCGGCAGGACGCCACACACGCCGCCGCCGCGGCCGCCGAGCGCGCCGGAGTCTTGATCGCCGGTCCTCTCGGCCTGTGTTTCTTGCCCGCTTTCGTATGCCTGGGCATCATCCCGGTCGTCGCCGGGCTGGCCGGTGACGTACTGCAGTCGGGCTTGTTGTGACGGTGCCGGTGTGCGCCGTCGGAGATAAAAGTGAAGGGAAATATGAAGACAGCCAACCGGTTTCAGATGCTCAAAGCACGCGTCACGTTGCTGGCGGTGGACGAGTCTGGGATGTCCACGGTGGAGTACGCCATCGGCACCATCGCGGCAGCGGCGTTCGCCGCCATCCTCTACACGGTCGTCACCGGCGACTCCATCGTCAGCGCGCTGACGAACATCATCGCCCGGGCACTCAACACCAAGGCGTAGCCGACGAAGCCGGTGCGGCCACGGTTGAAGCGGCGTTCGGTGTCGCCAGTCTGGTCGCGGTACTCATGCTGTGTCTGGCCGGCATCGCAGCGGTGTCGATGCAGGTTCGCTGTATCGACGCAGCCCGCGAGGCGGCCCGGTTGGGCGCGCGTGGCGACGAGCGATCGGCCGTGGCCGCGGCCCGCGGGGTCGCGCCCAGCGGCGCCGTCGTGCAACTGCACCGGGACGGCGGATTTGTGGTCGCGACAGTCGTTGCCCGGTCGAATCTGTTACCCGTGTTGCACATCGCCGCCACCGGGGTGTCGGCGGCCGAACCGCCGTGACGAGCGGGGATCGGCCACCGTAGTCGCGGCCGCGATGGTCGTCGTGCTGTTGTCGGTCACCGGTGGCTGCGCGTGCCTGGGTGCGGCGGTGGTGGCGCGGCACCGGGCTCAGGCCGCGGCCGATCTGGCCGCGTTGGCTGCCGCGGCGCGACTGCCCGCCGGCGCCGAGTCAGCCTGCGCACAGGCCGGCGTGGTGGCCCGGGCGATGGGGGCTGACCCGGCCGGCTGCCTTGTCGACGACCTGGATGTCGTCGTGACGGTCGAGGTGGGCCTGGCAATCGGCCGATGGGGGACCGCGCGTGCGGCCGCCCGCGCCGGCCCGGTCTAGTCGGACTCGGACAGGCCGGCTTCAGCCAGCTCAGCGGGGGTCGGCAACCGCAGCGCGACCAGCCCTGCGTACGCGTCCTCGTCGATTTCTACCCGGTTGACGGTCACATGGACCGGCACCCACCCGCCGTCGTGGCCAGGCATCCGGAGCACGCGGCAGGTGGCGCCGGCGGCGAACTCCGTGGTCATCGCCGCCATCGTCGCTGCGTCACTGGGATGCATCCGCGGGGCATCGGCCGAGACGCGGCGCCAGTCATAGAACGGGCACGGCTCGTCGAGCCACTTCAGCACGGTCCAGTTGTAGGGATCGAACAGCGCCCGATGCACGCCCGGCTGCGCCAACCCGTGCAGGATCTGCTGTGCGAGTCGGTCGGCCGACTGCGTGCGGTCGGCAGGTTCGGCCCGCCAATTCATCCCGCGCGCGATCACGTGGTCGCGGCCATCTGGCCCCGGCTCCAGGCCGTTGCGGGCGACGAAGCCCACCCGGATGTGATTGCCCTGCCAATCGGTGCTGTCCCAGGTGTCGCACAGGGTATGACCCGGTTCCGACCTGACCGCCGCGGCCAGCGCCCTGCCTTCGTTGGGCTTTAGATCACCGGACGGCCAGCTTTGTGCGAACGCGCGACCCTCAGGGTCCTCGATCTCCAGATTCCTGCCGGTGTTGACCAGCGACTCCGGCGTATCGGTGGCAACCCCGATGGTCATGTTCCATTTCAGCGCGCCCGGAATCGGCCGCTCCGGCGGTTCGGACCCGGCCGGTCCGCTCCAAATATGCACGCCATGTATCCGGCCGTCGGACATCAACACCGGCTCGGTGCGAATCACGCGGTCATTTTTTGGTGTAATGCTGACCAGGCTTTGGCTCGTTTGCAGCGACTCGGCGATTGCCGACTGCATGGCGGCAAGACGAGGATTACGCCGCAAAAACACCGTTATCGGAACAAGGTTTCTCAGTTGCCGGCCCAGCGCTACTACGGCCGGCTCTCTGCCCAGCGTTTCCACGAGCAACCAGTCGCCGGCCATAGCACGGTACATTACCGCTCAGGCGAAGGATAAGTCCTTGCCCGCCTGCCTAATCCGCATAATTTTGACGGTCGTCGACCTGCGGTTTTACCCTTGCACAGTCAGCCGCTGACTTGCACAGGTTCCCGTCGACGGGTAGTTTGCTGCTGCACCCACAGGGACTGCGAACGGATTGCGTTGTCCAACCGTTCGGCGCGCTGCTTGTATTTTCGGCCTGTGCGCGTTTCTTCAGTAGCGAGGAAAACGCTTTCATGGCGGCTGTCGCGATATAGCCATATGGAAGTCGACCGTTCGAGGGGTCGGTCGTCATCCGTATGACTAGATCTGTTCAGCCACCGCAGTGAGCACCAAGCGCAACACCCGTACCGCCCCCGCCTTATCCAGCGGATCGTTGCCGTTACCGCACTTGGGCGACTGCACACACGACGGGCACCCCGCGGGGCATTCGCAGGCCTCGATCGCGGCCATCGTGGCGCCCAGCCAGGTACTGGCCTGACGGAAACCCTGTTCGGCGAAACCCGCTCCGCCCGGATACCCGTCGTAGACGAAGACGCTTGGCAGGCCATCGAATTCAGGGCCCACAGCGGTGGATAACCCGCCGATGTCGCCTCGGTCGCAACTGGCCACCAGAGGTAGCAGCCCGATTGCGGCGTGTTCTGCGGCATGCAGTGATCCCGGTATTTGCAGCGGATCGATTCCACTGCGGTGCAACGCTTCTGGTGTGATGGTGTACATCGCCGCGGTGGTGTCCAGGGTGTGCGACGGCATATCGAGCTCGATGAAGTCGATGACCTCACCGCTCAGGCGCCGGCGTAGATAGCCGACGATCCGGTTGGTCACGCTCACCGGTACCAGGCCCAGGGTGACCGATCCGAAAACGTGGCGTTCGCCCGGTCCGGTCACCGCGATGTCGGTGAGTTCGCGAGCGAACGTGGCGTATCCGGGATCCTCGCTGTGCACGAAAGCCAAGCCCTCATCGAAGTCCAACGAGTCGACGACATAGCTCTCGCCCTGATGCAGATACACCGCGCCGGGGTGCACCGAGGCTGCTGCCTGGCCCGCACCGGCCGTTCCCAGTAGCCGTCCGGTATCGCCCTCCACGATCACGATCTGTCCACCCGTTGGGCCTCGAATATCCACTGCCGGATGGGGATCGACACCCGGCGCCGGATAGTACTTGCCGGATCGCCGTCGCAGCAGCCCGTCGTCGACCAACCCATCGGCGACATCCTGAGCGCCCAGTGTACGAACCTCGGCCTCATCGATCGGCAATTCAGTTGCAGCACAGAGCAATTGCGGGCTGAGGATGTATGGATTGGTCGGGTCGATCACCACCCGCTCGATCGGCTTGTCTAGCAGCGCAGCGGGATTGTGCACCAGATAGGTGTCCAGTGGATCGTCGCGGGCGACCAGCACCACCAGCGCGCCCTGCCCGCGTCGCCCGGATCGCCCGGCCTGCTGCCAAAACGACGTGACGGTACCGGGAAAGCCGGCCAGCACCACCGCATCAAGCCCCGCGATGTCGATGCCGAGTTCCAGCGCGTTGGTGGTCGCCAGACCCCGCAGTTGACCGTCGAGCAGCGCCTGCTCGAGTGCATTGCGGTCCTCGGGCAGATAACCCGCCCGATAGGACGCCACCATCTCCGTCAGCTGGGGAGCGATGTCCTCCAACCGCGCACGGGTTGCCAGCGCGGTGAGTTCGGCGCCACGGCGTGATCGGACGAAGGTCAGCGTGCGCGCCCCCTCGGCGATCAAGTCGGCCATCACCCGTGCCGCCTCGCTGCCGGCGGACCGCCGTACCGGAGCGCCGTTTTCGCCCGTCAGGTCGGCACGCAAGGCCGGCTCCCACAGCGCCACCGTCCGGGCGCCCTGCGGCGACGCGTCTTCGGCGATCTCCTCGACCGGCTGGCCGATGAGTTCGGTGGCCGTCGCACCCGGCGCCGCGGTCGTGGCGCTGGCGAAGATCACCGTCGGTGCTAGCGCAGGATCAGCGGAATAGCGCGCGCACAATCGCAGCAGCCGGCGCAGGACCATCGCCACATTCGAGCCGAAAACTCCTCGGTAGTAATGGCATTCGTCGACAACAACGAATCGCAGATTGCGCAGGAACACCGCCCAGCGGGTGTGGTTTCGCAGCAGTGCCAGGTGGACCATGTCGGGGTTGGAGAACACCCAGCGGGAACGCTCCCGCGCGAGGCGACGCACCTCGGCCGGGCTGTCGCCGTCGTAGGCCGTCGGTGCGACGTCCCCCAGCCGTGGGACCGCCGCGGTCAGCGTATGCGCGGCCCGCAGTTGGTCGTGGCCAAGGGCTTTCGTCGGCGAGATATACAACGCACGGGCGCGCGGGTCGGCCGCCAGTAAATTCAGGATGGGCAGTTGGTAGGCCAGCGATTTACCGGATGCCGTGCCGGTACTGATCACGACGTGGCGACCGGCGTGAGCCAGGTTCGCCGCCTGAACCTGGTGTGCCCATGGCGAACTGATGCCGCGGTCGGTGAATGCGCGCAGCACGTCAGGCTCGACCCATGTCGGCCAAGGCCGTTGGCTGCCAAGTCGTGCCGGCAGTTCGGCGACGTGACGCAGCGGGTGCTCGCCCGCCTCGGTGCCGGCAACCGCGGCGGCGAGCAACTCGCTGCCGAATGTCACCACGGTTTTGTGCCTCCTGATCCGAACTGACCACCTGAAATCGCGCCCGATAGGCCCTTGCGACCGGGCGTTTCGGCGTCGCACTTCAATTGTTTACCTAGTGGTAGCTCAATTGCTCACCTGAGGCTGTTGCTGCGGCGATGAACATGGTTGACTGTTTGCGGTCGCAGCTTCTGTGTTCGTGTCAAACTTTCGCAGGATCGACGTTGCGACCGCGGTTCCTGCGAGGTTGTAGGTCGGGTGAAGTTCCGGCGACTCAGCAAGGTCTAGCGGTCGGAACGGGCCCGGAGCATCGAGGTGATGCTCCGCACCCGAGTAGTAAAGGAAATATCGAGAAATGCCACAGGGAACTGTGAAGTGGTTCAACGCGGAAAAGGGATTCGGCTTCATTGCCCCCGAAGACGGTTCGGCCGACGTGTTCGTCCACTACACGGAGATCCAGGGTAGCGGCTTCCGCACCCTTGAAGAGAACCAGCGCGTCGAGTTCGAGGTCGGCCAGAGCCCCAAGGGCCCCCAGGCCACCGGCGTCCGCGCCGTCTGAGCAGCTGTTAACGACAACCCCCCGCACGGTCGGTGAATCACCGGGTTCGTTCGGGGGGTTTTCGCTGCTTGCCCATCCTGGTTTCGCGGCGCTCCGCGCGCATCGGCGTGCATCGTCGTCGAGGCGCTTACTGTCGTTGACGTGAGCCAGCTTTCCTTCTTCTCGGCTGAGTCGGTGCCCCCTGCGGTCAGCGATCTCACCGGGGTGCTGGCGGCCGCGGGTCAGATTGTGACGGTCGGCGGTGGGGCCCGGCTGTCGGTGGTCGTCGACCAGATCTGGCGGGCGCAGGCGCTGGGCCAGATGATCGACGAGGCCGGTCTGGCGGCCGAAATCACGGTCACCGATGAGAACACCCCATTGGTACGGACCGCCGTCGACGCCGGATTGCGCCCGATCGCCGTCGAATGGACCCGCGGTGCGGTGAAGACCGTGCCGCCGCTGTGGCTGCCCGGGCCACGCGAGCTGCGGGCCTGGATATTGGCCGCCGGTCTCCCGGAAGCCGACCGTTATCTGCTCGGCCTGGATCCACACGCGCCCGACACCCACTCGCCGCTAGCGTCGGCGCTGATGCGAGTCGGCATTGCGCCGACGCTGATCGGCACTCGCGGAGCCCGGCCCGCACTGCGGATCAGCGGCCGCCGTCGGCTATCACGCCTGGTAGAGAACGTTGGGGAACCCCCGGACGTCGCCGAGGCGTTGCCCTTCTGGCCGCACGTCTAGCCAGAATCGGACGGCGGGTGAACGGGGGGTCGGTTTGCGTCGGCTCATCCCGAATGCCACATTGTCAGTTGTCTACCGGGCCCGAGGGCGCCGCAGACACGACGCCGGCCGGTCGCGGAATATCTCCTCGCGAGGCCGGCCAGGGGCAAGAAGTAAAGGGAAGCGAGCGTAAATAGAGGTGGCTGAAGGCGACCGTGCTGGCCACGGGAATGGCGCCACGCGGCGACTCGTCATAGTCGAGTCGCCCACCAAGGCGCGCAAATTAGCCGGCTACCTGGGCTCCAACTACATCGTCGAGTCCTCCCGCGGCCACATCCGCGACCTGCCGCGGGCGGCGGCCGACGTGCCCGCGAAGTACAAGTCGCAGCCCTGGGCCCGACTCGGGGTGAACGTCGACGAGGATTTCGAGCCGCTCTACATCATCAGCCCGGACAAGAAGAGCACGGTCACCGAGCTCAAGGGCCTGCTCAAAGATGTCGACGAGCTTTATCTGGCCACGGATGGTGACCGCGAGGGCGAGGCGATCGCCTGGCATCTGCTGGAAACCCTCAAACCGCGCATTCCGATCAAACGGATGGTTTTCCACGAGATCACCGAGCAGGCGATCCTGGAAGCCGCCGAGAACCCGCGCGACCTGGACATCGATCTGGTCGACGCTCAGGAAACCCGCCGCATCCTGGACCGGCTGTACGGCTACGAGGTCAGCCCGGTGCTGTGGAAGAAGGTGGCGCCGAAGCTGTCCGCGGGCCGGGTCCAGTCGGTGGCCACCCGCATCATCGTGCAGCGCGAACGCGACCGGATGGCGTTCCGCAGCGCTGCCTACTGGGACGTGGTGGCCGAGCTGGACGCTAGCGTGTCCGACCCCAAAGCCCAGCCGCCGACCTTCACCGCCCGGCTGACCAATGTCGATGGCCTGCGCGTTGCGACCGGG
>NZ_DATNJW010000626.1:0-12282 GCF_035603715.1 Mycobacterium sp.
GTATATCTGGTCGGACGGTACCTTGTACTCGTCAGCGAACACGGGTCCGGACGCTTGGGGCGCCCCACCTGACGAGCTTCCATACGGCCGGCAGATCGGCGCCACCGAGCTGGAGTGGAAGGACACCTGGAAACGCAAAGCCGCCGAGCGTGGGCTGCGGTGACCGATTGGTAGCGGGGCGGTGGACGCCTCCACCCATCGGACTAACTTCACGAAAACTCGGGCGATGCGTGGTCGCGGCAGGTAGCAAATCGTCACACCGCGATCCGCGTCATTACCTATAGTCGGATATCACTGGATCGTCCAAGGAGTGCACGTGAACAAAGATGATCTGATCTTGGTCAGTGTCGACGACCACATCACCGAGCCGCCCAACATGTTCGACGCTCATGTGCCTGCCGCCTTCAAGCAATATGCTCCGCGCATCGGCTTCGAATCGGACGGCACGCGGCACTGGTATTACGGCGAGGCGCGCTCATGGCCGATGGGCCTGAATGCCGCCGCGGGCAAGCCGCAAGAGATGTTCGCCGCCGACGTATTGAGCTACGACGACATCCGACCGGGCTGCTACAACGTCGACGAACGAGTGCGCGACATGAATGCCGGCGGTCAACTGGCCGGACTGAACTTGCCGAATTTCCCGGGCTTCGCCGGCGAGCTGCTTAGCCAGGGCCCCGACTCCAACGTGAACTTGGTCATGATCAAGGCCTACAACGACTGGCACGTCGACGAATGGTGCGGCGCCTACCCCGGAAGATTCATCCCGTGCGGCCTGCTGCCCCTCTTCGACGTCGAAGAGGCGGCCAAGGAAGTAAAACGCTTGGCGGACAAAGGTTGTCACGCGGTGGCGTTCTCCGAGAATCCCGAAGCGCTGAACCTGCCGAGCATTCACCAGAAGTACTGGTATCCGCTGTTCGAGGCTGCCTGTGAACACGGGACCGTGCTGTGCATGCACGTCGGGTCCTCGGGACGTGAACCGACGTTCTCCACGGGTGCGCCGTTGAGCGTGAACATGACGGGCACGCAGTTGATGAGCATGTACGCGTTCCTCGAACTGATCTGGGCCGAGTTCTACAAGGACTTTCCCGAAATCAAGTTCTCGCTGACCGAGGGTGACCTCGGCTGGATGCCTTACTTCCTCTGGCGCGCAGAAGACGTGCGGAAGCGTCACACGGGCTGGACCCATGACCAGTTACCGAAGGGCTACGACGGCCCGGGCGACGTGTTCAGGCGGCACATCTACGCGTGCTTCATCAGGGATAAGGTGGGTGTGCAAAACATGCAGTGGTTCAACGAAGACATGATTTGCTGGGAATCCGACTTTCCGCATTCGGACGGCAGTTGGCCCTTTGCGCCAGAGATCGTCATGGAGACGATGGGTCACCTCGACGACGCCGTCATCAACAAGATCACGCACGAAAACGCCATGGCCGCCTACTCTTTCGATCCGTTTACGCACATCCCCAAAGCGCATGCGCGGGCCGGGTATCTGCGGGCGCAGGCGACCGACGTCGACCTTGTGACCCACGTCAAGCCAGTCGGCGCGGACGTGACCGATGGGCACGAATGACGGCGCTCGGTTGGATCAGAGCGGCGAAGGCTGCCGAAATCAGCTGAAGTGCAGCGGATCCAGGCGAATGAGATGGATCGCATGACCGAGATCACCACCGAGATGTTCTTGGAGAATACAACCGAGTTCCTTGCGCGAGTGCGCGAGCTCGACTGCATCAAAGACTTGGCGGCGCGGCAGCCCAAGACCATCGCCGCGGGGTTGCAGCGGGCGGACAAGGGGGTCTACAGCAATTTCGTCGACGGGATGCCCCGAATCATGCCGATGATCGCCGGGTGGGCCCGCGGCCCGCTCATTGCAGATTTGGACGGCAACGAATTCGTTGATCTCGACAGCGGCAGGGGGGTCAACTTCCTTGGCCACTCGGCCGAGGTCGTGACCGACGCAGTCCGATCGATGCTCGGCAACGGCATGACGGTCGCGGCCGGTAACCAGGCCGAGACTGCGCTGCTCAGTCTCCTGCTCGACAGCGTCGGCTGGGCGGAGGGCGGGTTTCTCAGCAACTCCGGGACCGAGGCGACCATGCACGCGCTCAAATTGGCACGCGCGTCCACCGGACGACCGCTCGTGGCGACATTTGAGCATTGCTATCACGGACATCACAACGACGTTTTCGTAGCCAGACTGCCAGATGGCTCGACTCGGCCGGGTATGCCCGGCGTCGCGCCGTCGGTGGAGTCGTCGACGGTTGTGCTTCCCTACGATGAGCGCGCATTCGACATAATCCGTTCGTGTGCAAAGGATCTCGCGTGCGTCATTCTTGAGCCGATCCGATCAAGCTGGCCGCGGTTGGATCGCGATTTCCTCGTCGGCCTGCGGGACGTGACCGCGGAACACGGCATCGTGTTGGTGTTCGACGAAATGCTCTCCGGGTTCCGCTTCCGCTTCGGCAGCGCCGTCGAGACGGAGGCCATCACCCCGGACCTCGCTACGTTCGGAAAGATCATCGGCGGCGGGTTGCCCATCGGCGCGACGCTGGGGCGGTCAGACATCATCAAGATGGCTGTCACGAGTGGTCAGTTCGTGCATGACATCCAAACCCGCACACACGTTCTCGGCACGTTCTGCGGAAACATCGTCGCCTGTGTGGCCGGCCTCGCGCAGCTGGAATACGTTCGCGATCATCAGGACGAGGTGTACCCAACCACATTCGCGGCCGCCGACCGGTTTGCCGCTCACCTCGAACGACTGCGTGACGAAGAGGATTACCCGATCGTCATTCGGCGGTACGAGTCGCTCGTGAAGCCGACCTTCGGTGTCATGTCTGCTGACGACGTTGTGCCATTCGGTCATCCGGACCGAAACGTTGTTGCCGAATACATGTGGACCTATTACCTGCGTGCGGCGGGTGTTCATCTGGCCGAGTTCCTCTATCCGTTCTTCACGTACGCACATACCGCCGACGTCATGGACGGGGTGTGCGACGCGGTCACCCAGTCATTGGCGGCCTTGAGGAAAGACGGATTTTTCTAAGGTCGACTGTCTAGAGCAGTCCGAGCATTTGCAAGTCGGCGACGTATTTGACGATGATCGGCGCCGAGACGTGCGGGATGTCTGGGTTGTTCTTGTCGGGGCCGATTTTCGCTTCTCTGACTGCAGCACGGAACCGATCCGTCGGCCCAAGCGATGCGCGGATCGGCTCTTCGGGTTGCAGACCATGGGCGTGTGAATTATGTATCGGCAACCTCCAGAGCACCGAGTGCCGACGCTGGTGATCTGGCAGGGCACTGAGGCCGGCTTCCAATCGCCGCATCCACTCCCCGAAATCATCGATTCGCTGGATCGGATGACCGGCCTCGATCAGCCAATCGACGTACTCATCGAGGCCGATACCGTCGTCGTGCGGGTTCATCACGTGAAAGGTCTCGAACCCCTCGACCATCCTGGCGCCCAGAGTTGATATCGCCTCGGCGACGAATTCGACTGGTAGCCCGTCGAAGTGGGCGCGCTGCCGGTTGCCATCGGCGTCCAGCTGATAGAACGAGGCGGGCGCGATGCCGGTGGCCAGCAGGGAAAGCATCATTCGGGTGAAGTTGTCCGCGACGTTGAGCTGACCCGCGTAGGTGGTGTCGGCCAGGATCATGGCGCAACGAAATACCGCGACCGGCAGGGCGGCCAGCTCGTTAGCCTCGCGCAGCAGCACCTCGCCGGCCCACTTGCTGTTCGGATAGCCGCTGTCGATCTTGCGGGTGGGACTGATGACCCGAATGTCAGCGTCCTCGGTAAACGCCGATGGCTCGATCTGTCCACCCACGCTGCCGGTCGAGACATACACGTACGGCTTGATCTTCGAGGTAAGGGCGATGCGAATCAGCTCGGCGGTGCCCGCCACATTGGGCCCAAAGAGCCGGCTGTAGGGCAGCACGTGGTTGACCACGGCCGCAGAATCGACGATGAGGTCGACGCTGTCGGCCAGTCGCTGCCAGGTCTGTTGTTCCAGACCCAGATTCGTTTCGCTTTTATCGCCTGCGATGACCTCGAGATGTCCAGCGGCCAGTCTCTCGAAGAGCCGCAGCAGCCGCGGGTCGCCGCTGTCGAAGGTGTCGTGTAGGCGTTGCCTGGCCCGCTCATGAGACTCGGCCCGTACCAAGCAGATTAGGTTCCCGTCGATCCGCTCTAGCCGCTGCAGCCATTCCAGCACCAAGTAACGCCCGAGGAAACCCGTCGCGCCGGTCAGCAACACGGTCCGCACGTCACCAATGGGTCGCGGCAGCGTCGGCGCGGTGGTCAGGGTCGCGGCGTCGATGAACTTGTCCAGAGTGAGATCGCTGGCGTGCGCCTCGGTGTTGTCGCGGCCGTGCACGGACGCAAAGCTGGGTCGGTCGGCGCCGGCCTTTCGCTGTGCCTCCATATCGTCTGCGTCGTCTTGCGGTTTGGTGGCCGGGCTCAACCGCCGTCCCAACCCTCGTACGGACGGCGCGTCGAACAGGTGGCGGACCGTGAGATGCGCGTCAAGGCTGATGTTGATCGTGGCGATGACGCGCATGGCGGTAAGTGAGTCTCCACCGAGGGTGAAGAAGGAGTCGTCGATGCTGACGCGTGGGAGTCCGAGGATGCGGGCGTAGATGTCGGCCAGGATTTCTTCGGTGCGGGTGGTTGGGGGGTGGTAGGGACTGTGGTGGTGGTCGGGTGGAGGTAGGGCGTGGGTGTCGATTTTTCCGTTGGGGGTCAGGGGCAGGGTGTCGAGTTTGATGAGTGCTGTGGGGACCATGTAGGGGGGTAGGTGGTGGGTGAGTCGGTCACCGGCGGTGGTGGGGTCGGCGGTGCCGGTGAAATAGCCGATGAGGTGTTTGGTGCCGGGGTGGTCGTCGCGGGTGATGACGGTGGCTTGGTCGACGCCGGGTAGGGCCGCGAGTGCGGCGCGTATTTCGCCGAGTTCGATGCGGTAGCCGCGGATTTTGACTTGGTCATCGGCGCGGCCGTGGTAGTCGAGTTGGCCATCGGGACGCCAGGAGGCCAGGTCGCCGGTGCGATACATCCGGGTTCCGGGTGGGCCGAAAGGGCAAGCGATGAAACGGGTTCCGGTCAGACTGGGCCGCCGCCAGTAGCCGACACTGACGCCGGTGCCGGCGACATAAAGCTCCCCTACGGCTCCGGGCGGTAAGGGTTGGAGAACGTCGTCGAGGATGAACATTGCGGCCCCGGGCACGGGTCGACCGATCGGTGGGGGTGTCGACTGCGGTGACAGGGGTGCACTGATGGTGGCGTAGATGGTGGTTTCGGTGGGGCCATAGCCGTTGACCATGATTCGTCGGGGTGCCCAGCGGTCGACGAGGTCGGCGGGGCACGCCTCGCCGGCGACCATCAGGTTGGCGGTGGTTTTGTGGGGTGTCAGCAGGGCTGCGGCGGCTGGGGTTTGACTCAACATGGTGATGTGTTCGCTGGCCAGCAGGGTGTGCAAGTCCTGTGGTGAGCGGTTTACGGTGTCGGGCACGATGACCAGTCGCCCGCCGTGCAGCAATGCTCCCCAGATCTCCCAGGCCGAGAAGTCAAAGGCATAGGAGTGACATTGGGTCCAGACCTGGCCGGCCAGCTCGAAGCCGGGCTGTAGCGAGTCGAACAGTGCGGTGATGTTGCGGTGGGTGACCGCGACCCCTTTGGGTGTGCCGGTGGTTCCCGAGGTGTAGATGATATGGGCGATATCGTCAGGGGCCGGTGGGGCCAGCGCGGTGTCGGGCTGGTCATCGATCACCGGATCGGCGACGTCGATGACCGCCACCTGAAGGCCGGCCAAGCGGGCGACCAGATCGGTGGTGGTGATCGCGGCGATCGGTGCGGCATCATCGAGGATGAACCTCAGCCGGGCCGCGGGAACCGCGGGGTCAATCGGCAGATAGGCCGCCCCGGACTTGAGTACCGCCAAGATCGCCACGATCGCCTCAGCGGAGCGGGAAAACACCACGGCCACACACTGACCCGGGCCCGCCCCGGCCAACACCAGCCGATGCGCCAACCGATGAGCGGCCCGATCCACCTCCCGATACGTCATCGACCGGCCCGCACCCACCAACGCCACCACATCCGGCCCGCGGGCCACCTGAGCGGCCCACAACACCGGAACCGACACCCCCACCACCGGCCGCCCCAACGCCCCCCAATTACCCCAAACAGCCAGGCGCGCACGCCCATCCGCATCAAGCGGCTGCGCAGACGCCACCCGCCGGGCTGGGTCCGCGGTCATCGCCACCAACACCTTCTCCAACCGCGCGATGACCGCCTCGATCCGGCGCGCGTCGAACACGTCGGTGGCGTATTCGATGTGAAAGGCCAGCTCGCGGCCCGGCTGGGCCACCACCGTCAACGGGTAGTGGCTGAATTCGCGGCCGCTGATCTCGGTGATGCTCAGGTCATGGGCGGCCAGCGGCGCGGCGGTGTCGGTCGGGTAATTCTCGTAGACGAATAGGGTGTCGAACAGGGCGACGTGACCGGTGATGCGGAGAATGTCGGCCAGCGCCAGGTGCTGATGCTCGAGTGTGTCGATGTGCGCCGTTTGCAGCCGGTCGAGCAGCTCCTCGGTGGTGGTGGTCGCGGTGAGGGTCGCGCGAACCGGCACGGTGTTAATCAACAGGCCCACCATCGATTCGGAGCCGGCCACGTCCGCGGGCCGACCCGAGACGGTGGTACCGAACACGACGTCACGGTGGCCGGTCAGCCAGATCAGCAGCTGCGCGAACGCGCCCTGCAGCACGATGTTGAGCGTGGTGTGGCGTGAGCGCGCCAGGTCGTCGAGGGCACTGGTCGTCTCCTCGGGCAGCCGGAACGATTCCACGCTTCGGGCGCCCAGCCCTGACCGCTGGGGCGGACCGACCAGGGTCGGGGCCTCAAAGTCGGCCAGCACCCGGCGCCATGCGGCGTGAGCTGCCTCGCGATCCCGGCCGGCCAGCCAGTCAAGGAAGTGCCGATAAGAGACCGGGGTGGGCAGTGGCCGCGAGTCGTACCCGGCGAAGATTTCGCGCAACAGGATCTGCCCGGACCAGCCGTCGCACACGACGTGGTGCATGAACAGCACAAACCGATACCGCTCTGGCGCGAACCGGACAAGCATCGCGCGCAGTGGTGACCCGTGGGCCACATCGTAGGTTGCGGAACGTTCGGCGGCGCATGCTCGCTCGATGCGGTCGCCGGCATTGGTGTTCCCGTCGGCGAGATCGAGGTAGCGCCAAGGCAACACGGGTCGCTTCAGGATGATCTGCAACGGTTCGCCAAGCCGTTGGTCGACGAATCGGGCTCCCAGGTTGGGATGACGACTAAGCACTGCTTGGACGGCATCGCGGAGACGATGATGGTCGAGTCGACCGGTCAGGGCGATGTCGACCTGCACCGCGTACAGGTCAGCCTCATCCTCGGCGCTCGCGCTGGTGTGGAACAACAAGCCCCGCTGCAGCGGTGTCAACGGCAACACATCAGCGACTTCGTAAGCGCATTCCAGGTTTTCAAGTTCCTCGGCGGCCACGGAGACCAGCGCGAAATCCGAGGGGGTGAATCCGCCCCCACCGTCGCGCACCTGCGTGCCGATGCCGGCCAGGGCCTCGAACCACAACCGACTCAGCGTATCTATGTGCGCAGCATCGATTTTCGATGGCGCCCACGTCCAGGTAGCCTGCAGCTGTGGCCCGGCGACGGCGTCAAGCGTGATGACATTGACCCCTACGGTATGGCCGAGCGGCATTGCCCATCCGCCACGCGACTCGTCGTTGAACGGCGCGCCCGCGTGTGTCATTTGCCAAGCTTCGCCGGCGATTGCGTCATTCTGCGATCCGGCCACGTGACCTAGGTAGTTGAATCCGATCGGCGGATCTGGACCTGCCAGATCGGCCTCACCATTGAGGTAGCGCAATACCCCGTAGGTGTAACCGTCAGGTATGGCCCGGAGCTGCTCCTTGGCCTTCTTGACCGCAGCACCTAACGCCGCGTGGCCGTTGGCTACCTGCGGCCACAGCAACCGGTCCGGCGTCAAGCACACCGGGTACTTGGTGGTAAACCAGCCCACCGTCTCCGACAAATCGATACCGGGAACCAGGTCTTCATGGCGGCCGTGGCCCTCCACGTCGATGGTGATCGGCGCAGCGTCACCGCCCAGAAATTCCCTCCACGCCAACGCGAACGCAATCAACAAGATGTCCTGCACTCCGGTATGGAACGCCGCGGGCACTTCACCGAGCACCCTGCGGGTGGTCTCGGCATCCAGTGACACCGTCAGGTGTGCGGCGCTGGCGTGGGTATCCATAGCGGGCTCGACGGGGGCCAGCACGCCACCGACTGCGGCGATCTCGCGCCACACCGGCAACTGATCGACGACCACATCCGAGCGGGCCCGCTCCGTCAGGATTGAAGCCCAACGACGAAATGAACTCCCCCGCAACGGCAACCGAGCCACGCCGGTGGCACTGTATAAACGCCAGGCCTCGTTGAGATCGTCAACCAAAATCCGCCAGGAGACGGCGTCGATGGCCAGGTGATGGATTGTCAGAACTAGCGTGGCGGTGGAGCTCGCCCACAGCGCGCTGAGCATCACTCCGCCGGCGGGGTCCAGCCGCCTCCGGGCTTGCACCAACGCGTCATCGGATAACACGTCGACCACCTGCAGCCAGGCACCGGCATCTACCGAACCCGCCGGCCGCGTCACCAGCAGCCAGTTCCCGGCGCCGTCGTCATCGACCTGTAGCCGCAGCATGGCATGCCGATTTATCAAGGCCTGCAACAGGATCACCACATCGGCTCGGCCGACGCCGACTGGAGCCTGTATCACCATGGTCTGATTGAACTGCTCGACCGGGCCATCGACGCTGTGCAGCCAGCGCATGATCGGGGTGGCAACTATCTGGCCGGTGTCGTCGTCGGTGGGGGTGGTCTGGGCGGTGATGGTGGTGGCTGTTTGGGCTAGTCGGGTGACGGTTTGTTCGATGAAGATGTCGCGTGGTTTGCATAGCAGGCCCGCGGCGCGGGCGCGGGCGACTACTTGCATGGACAGGATGCTGTCGCCGCCGAGTTCGAAAAAGGAGTCGTCGATGCCGACGCGCTGAAGTCCGAGTACGTGGGCGTAGATGCCGGCCAGGGTCTCTTCGATGGCGTTGGTCGGGGGTCGATATCGTTGGCCGTCTTGGTATTCGGGTGCGGGTAGTGCGCGGGTGTTGAGTTTGCCGTTGATGGTCAGTGGCAGTGTGTCGAGTTTTACGACGGCTGCGGGGACCATGTAGGCGGGCAGGTGTTGGGCGAGTTGGGTACGGATCTGGTTGGGGTTGGCGGTGCCGGTGAGGTAGCCGATGAGGCGTTTGTCGCCGGGGCGGTCTTCGCGGGCGATGACGGTGGCTTGGTGGACTCCGGGTAGGGCAGCTAGTGCGGTGGTGATTTCGCCGAGTTCGATTCGGTAGCCGCGGA
The DNA here is from genome assembly GCF_035603715.1 of Mycobacterium sp. Taxonomy (GTDB): domain Bacteria; phylum Actinomycetota; class Actinomycetes; order Mycobacteriales; family Mycobacteriaceae; genus Mycobacterium. Next base: position 9,449 of record NZ_DATNJW010000626.1, read on the forward strand.
TTTTGACTTGGTCATCGGCGCGTCCGAGGTAATCCAGTTGGCCGTCGGGGCGCCAGCGGACGAGGTCTCCGGTGCGATACATCCGGGTTCCGGGTGCCCCGAAGGGGCAGGCGACAAAGCGTGATCCGGTCAAGCTGGCGCGTCGCCAATAGCCGATGGCTACTCCGGCGCCGGCGACGTACAACTCGCCGATCACCCCGCGGGGCACCGGGCGCAGCCAGCCATCGAGCACAAACAACGCCGCCCCCGACACCGGCGAACCAATCGGCGCCACTTCGCCGGCAGCACCCGCGGTCAACGGCGCACTTCCCGACGCTCGTACGGTCGTTTCGGTCGGTCCGTAGGCATTGATCATCACCCGACCCGGCGCCCAGCGATCCACAAGATCTGGCGGGCAGGGCTCACCACCAACCGCCACCACGGCCAGCGACTCCAACCCCTGTGGCGACAACATCGCCAGTGCGCGGGGAGTCGACGTGAGGACGCTGACGTTCTCCGCGATCAGCAAGGCGTGCAGGTGTTCTGGTGAACCGGCCACCGACTCAGGCACCACCGCCAGCCGCCCACCGCTCAGCAGCGCCCCCCAAATCTCCTTGACCGAGACATCGAAGCCATAGGAATGCCCCTGGGTCCATACACCTGCCGGCTGCCGCAGATGCGTGTTTTCCTGAAGCGCCTCGATCAGCTGCGTGACGTTGCGGTGGGTGATGGCAACACCTTTGGGTACGCCGGTCGTGCCCGAGGTGTAGATGAAATACGCGATATCGTCGGGTGCGGGCGCCGGAAGCGTCGAAGCGGGATGGCCGTCAGCCGTGGGGTCCGGCATGTCACCGACGTCGATGACCGGCAGGCCGAACCGATCGAGCCGGTCGGCCAGCCCGGCGGTGGTGATCGCCACCGCCGGCGCGGCATCGGTCACCATGAACCCGATCCGCTCGTCGGGATACATCGGATCGATCGGCAGATAGGCCGCGCCGGTCTTCAGCACCGCCGCAATCGCGACGACGGCCTCAACCGAACGAGATAGCAGCAATGCCGCGCATGCACCCGGACCCACGCCATGAGCCGCCACTACGTGCGCCAAGCGGTCTGCTGCCTCGTCCAGCTCGCGATAGGTCATCGACTTGGCCCCACAGCTCAGCGCCACCGCTTCTGGAGTGCGCGCCACCTGCGCGGCGAACAACATCGGAATCGACGCTGCGGTGGTGGCAGGCTGGGTCAGGACCAGCCGGTTGCCCCACTCGTCCAGCCGTGCGTGCTCGCGCTCGCCCAGCAGATCCATCGACGAGAGCCGGCGGGCTGGATCGCTGGTCATCGCCAGCAATATCTGCTGGAACCGTTCGATCAGCGCTTCGATGGTGGGCGGGTCGAACACGTCGGTGCGAAATTTCAGACGGAGCTCGATTTCAGGCCCCGGCACGGCCGCTAACGTCAGCGGGTAGTGAGTGGATTCGTGGCTGACGAACTCGGTAACAATCAACTCGCGTCCACCAAACAATGCAGTGGTGTCGATCGGGTAGTTCTCGTAGACGAAAAGGGTGTCAAACAGCCTTTCGTGACCGGTGATCCGGTGGATCTCGCTCAGTGCCACGTGCTGGTGTTCAAGGGTGTGGTTGTGAGCGCGTTGCAGTTGACTCAGCAGGTCTGCGGTAGTGGTTGATGAGGTGACCGTTGCCCGCACCGGCACCGTGTTGGCCAACAGGCCCACGATCGATTCGGATCCGGTGACTTCGGCCGGTCGACCCGAGACGGTGGTACCGAAGGCGACGTCGTGGTGACCGGTCAGCGACATCAGCAGCTGCGCCCAGGCGCCGTTGAGCACGGTATTGACGGTGGTTTGGCATGAACGCGCCAGCGCGCCGACGGCCTGGGTGGTCTCGGCGGGCAACCGAAACGATCGCGCGCCTCGAGCGCCCAGCCCCAACCGATCCGACGGGTCTACCAGGGTCGGGGAATTGAAGCCCGCCAACACATCACGCCAAGCGGCCTGGGCGGCATCAAGATCACGATCTGCCAGGAAGGTAAAGAATGTCCGATACGAGCCGCCTGATGCGAGTGGTTGTCTGTGATAGCTGGCGAATATCTCCCTCAGCAGGACCGGCAACGACCAGCCGTCGAGCACGATGTGGTGGTGAGTCAGTACCAACCGGTGCCGATCTGGCGCGATGCGGATCAAAGCCACCCGAAACGCAGACTGGTCGCCAATATCGCAAACGGCCGCGCGTTCGGCGGCGCATACCCGCGAGATCTGCTCATCGACGTTGAGGCCGCCGCCCAGATCGACATAGCGCCACCCCGGCACAGGATGAGCCGGGATGATCTGCACCGGCTCGTCGAACTCGTCCAAGAATCGAGCCGCCAGGTTCGGATGCCGGGCTACCACCGTGTGCACTGCTTCGCGCAGCCGGTCGGAATCAAGAGCGCCGGCCACGCCGAAATCAAGTTGCAGCGCGTACAGATCACGATGATCCTCGGCGTTCGCGCTGATGTGGAACAGCAACCCCTGCTGAAGGGGGGTGAGCGGCAAGATATCCGCGATGTCGTAGCGCTGATCCAGCTCATCGAGCTGCTGCTGGCTGAGGTGGGAGGGCGAGACGTCGGAAGTCGTCTGGCCGGCGCCCTCGTCGGTCAGGCTGGTTTCGTCGGCAACGACGCCTGCTACCCGGGCCAGCCGGGCCACGGTTTGCTCGATGAAAAGATCCTTGGGTCGACATAGCACCCGGGCGGCGCGGGCCCGCGCCACCACTTGCATGGACAGGATGCTGTCGCCGCCGAGTTCGAAAAACGAGTCGTCGATGCCGACTCGTTCGAGTCCTAGCACGTGGGCGTAGATG
>NZ_DATNJW010000627.1:0-2724 GCF_035603715.1 Mycobacterium sp.
ATCTCGAACCAGCGCACGTCGCTGTTGTTGCCCTCGCGTGGCATCACGCCGATGCGGGCCGGGTATTTCGGATTCCAGGCATACGGCAGCTGGTAGGCCGACTTCTCGTTGCGGCTCATCATCGCCGCGATCGGGCCGGGAACCGGGACCTGTCCGACGACGGCTTGGGCCACCAACTGAGCCGGGTGGCGCATCCACTTGGGCATCTTTTTCGGCAGCACCTGCATCGGGTCGAGGGTCACCGGCAGGTCGTAGAGCACTACATATTTGTCGGTCAATGAGAAGTCATGCATCATCGGCGATCCCGAGACCTCGATGTCGACGGTGCGACGGGCGTGGCCGTTCGTGTCGATGACGGAGTACTGCACGTTTTTGCCGCGTGCGAAGGAGTAGGACACCGCGTGCAGTTCGCCGGTCCGCGGGTCACGATGCGGGTGGGCGGCATAGCCGCCGGTGAGGGTCCCGTCGAAATCGCAGGCACCGACCGTGTCGAGTTCGTCGGTGAGTTCGTAGTTCGCGACGCCGCCCTCGATGAGAGCCAGGGTCTTGCCGGCGTGGGCGAGCACATTGGTGTTGGCGCCCAAGGACTGCATTCCGGCGCGCAGATTGCGGGCGGCGGTCGCCGGCTCGCCGAGAGCCGCGCGCACGCCCGCGCTGCGCACCCAGCGGTTCCGATACCAATCGGCTTTGCCGCCGTGCAGTGCTACGCCGTGCACCATGCCGTCGCCGGTGAACCAGTGATAGGTGGCGGGGTCGACCTCGGCGACGGGATTGGGACCGTTGCGCAGGTAGCGCCCGTCGAGGAAGTCGGGGATGTGACCGGTAACCGCGAGATCGGTCGCGGTGACCTCGGTGCTGACCGGCGCCAGGAAGTCATCGAGATACGGATTCGCTGGTGGGGCGGTGACGGTTGTGTTCACTTCGGCCTCCAAGCTCCTATAACATTGATATGCCACTGTTATACCCATTCGAGGTTCGCTGTGTCAAGATGTTCAGCAAATGAGTCCCCCGAGCCCGAGCACCGAGCGCAACGTGCGTGATGAGTTGCTGCGCGTCGCCGTCGACATCCTCAACCAGGACGGTCCCGACGGGTTACAGACGCGCAAGATCGCCAGCGCGGCGGGGACGTCGACGATGGCGGTCTACACCTATTTCGGCGGGATGCCCGGCTTGATTGCGGCGATTGCCGAGGAGGGGATTCGCCAGTTCGATGCCGCGTTGACGATGGCGCCGACGGCGGACCCGGTCGCGGATCTGATCGCCACCGGGAATGCCTACCGGCGCTATGCGATCGAGCGTCCGCATATGTACCGGCTGATGTTCGGCAGCACCAGCGCGCAGGGCATCAACGCGCCGGCTCTCGACTTGCTGACGTTGGGCGTGGCCGAGATCACCGACCACTACCCCAGCTTCGCGCACGTCGTGGACGGCGTACACCGCTGCATGCTGGCCGGCCGGATCACGGCGGGATCGGCCTCCGATGACGCCACCGTGGTGGCCGTCGCCGCTCAGTTCTGGGCCTCGGTGCACGGCTTCGTGATGCTTGAACTCGCCGGCTTCTACGGCCCACAGGGCAGCGCGTTTGGACCGGTGCTCGGTTGGATGACCGCGAATCTTCTCATCGCGCTTGGCGATTCACCTGAGCGGGTGCGAAAGTCGCAGCAAGCGTCGGTGCAGCGCTAGATACACGAAACCCCCGGAGCCGAGTTGACTCCGGGGGCTTTCGCGAATCGACTACTTGACGGTGACGCTGGCGCCGGCGGCCTCGAGCTTGGCCTTGGCTTCCTCGGCAGCCTCCTTGGGCGCCTTCTCCAGAACCGGCTTGGGCGCGCCGTCGACGAGGTCCTTGGCCTCTTTCAGGCCCAGGCCCGAGACGATCTCACGCACAACCTTGATGACGCCGATCTTCTTGTCACCGGCGGCTTCGAGGATGACGTCGAACTCCGACTGCTCCTCGGCGGCCTCGGCGGGCGCGCCACCGGCGGCGGGGCCGGCTGCAGCCACGGCGACCGGGGCGGCCGCGGTGACCTCGAAGGTCTCTTCGAACTTCTTCACGAACTCCGAGAGCTCCAGCAAGGTGAGTTCCTTGAAGGCGTCGAGCAATTCGTCAGTGGACAGCTTGGACATGGTGTTGGTCCTTCCTAGATGGTTACGGGGTTATTCGGTGGTTTCGGCGGGTGATTCCGCTGGTGTTTCGGTCGGCTCCGCCTCGGCGGCGGGGGCCTCAGCGGCCGGAGCCGCGGCTTCGGGGGCGGCGCCTTCCCCAGGGGCCTCAGCGGCGGGAGCCTCGGCCGCTCTCTTTTCTTGCAGTGCGGCAGCAAGCCTGGCCACCTGCGAGGCGGGCGCGTTGAACAGCCCGGCCGCCTTGGACAGGTTGGCCTTCATCGCTCCGGCCAGCTTGGCCAGCAGGACTTCGCGGGATTCCAGGTCAGCGATGCGCTCGACCTCGGCGACGATCAGCGCGCGACCGTCCATGTAGCCGCCCTTGATGACCAGCGCCTTGTGGTCCTTGGCGAACTTCTTGATCGCCTTGGCGGCGTCAACCGCCTCGCCACTGACGAACGCGATCGCGGTCGGTCCGATGAACAGCTCGTCGAGCCCTTCCACGCCCGCTTCCGATGCGGCCCGCTTGATCAGCGTGTTCTTGGCGACCGAGTACGTCGCCGAACCAGACAGCGACCGGCGCAGTTCGGCCAGGTTGGCGACCGTCAGACCGCGATACTC
>NZ_DATNJW010000628.1:0-2009 GCF_035603715.1 Mycobacterium sp.
GACGGCGTTGCGGTGGTCACCCGACGAATCCTCCCAGGTCGCCCGCACTCACCAACGTGACAGTGCCCGCGTAGACCACCGCGAGACCAAGCGCCTTCAGCCGGTTGCCCCATCGCAAATCTTTAGGGTCGCGGTCGTGGCGCTGGCACTGTCATCCCTGAAGGGGCGGGGTGTGTCAAGAGGTTGTTGAGCAGTGGTTTTGCTGGTTTTCGGGCTCCGTGTAGACAGCACTGGGTTAGGGCCGGGGTCAAGACGGAGCGCCCGCAGCGTAGCGAGGACGAACGGTCTTGACGCTGGGCCGGCCCGGTGCATGCTGTCGGCGGATGCCGGACGATCAGCTTGGTGAGATTGTGTTGGTGTGGGGGTTCCTTCTCCAAGTGTGATGCGCAGATACGTTGGGGCAGGGCCGGATTGGGTCCGGCTGCCGGTCATCCCTTCGCCCGGCTGGTGTGGGCATGGAGCGGTGCGGTGGCAACACGCGGGGTCCAATCAAGTTGGCGACCACGCCGGGTAGGGGGTCAGACAGTGCAGCGGCCGCGCGTGTGTTGCGTCCGGGGTGCTCACGCCGCCCTGGGACGGTCGAGCGCGCGGATATGTCCGTCGCGCAGCCCGTAGTAGACCAGGGTGAGCAGTTTGCGTGCCGCGGCGATCTTGGCGATGTTCTTGCCGCGGCGTGACTCGATCCGGGTGCGGTCGAGCGCGATCTTCGACGTGGTGGGATAGCGCTGGATGGCTTCGACAGCGGCCCACCGCACCAGCTTGGAACCCTGTTTGGTGATGTGGCCGCGGTGCACGACGGTGTCGGACTCGCGGTGCTTGGGGGTCAGTCCGGCCCAGGAGCACAAGTGCGCGGGGCTGGTGAAGCGGTGCACGTCGCCGATCTCGGCGACGAACACCGCCGCCAGCACCGGCCCGATGCCGGGTACCTGCTGGAGTGCTTGATAGCCGCGATGGTTGCAGAGCCGTTTGGCGATCAACCCGGCGAACCGCGCTTCGTGGCCATCGAGGACGTCAATGAGTTCCAGCAGTGAGCGGACCCGCTCGGCGTAGGCGGCACCCAGCGGCACCTTGGCCAGCCGTTGCCGGCCACCGACCCCGAACAGATCCGACACCGCGATCAACACGCCGGCTTTGGCCAGTACGGCATGGACCTGGGCTTTGAGTCCGGATCGGATCGCGACCAGCTTGGCCCGATAGCGCACCAGCTCCCGCAACTCGCGTGTCTGCGGTGGCGCGATCCAGGCCTCGGGCAGTCGACCCATCCGCAGTAGATCGGCCAGATCACCAGCGTCGCGGACGTCGTTTTTCACCCGTCGGTATCGAAACCCTTTGACGCCCAACGGATGCGCCAGATGCACCTGTGCTCCACAGTCCCGCAACACATCGACCGCCCAATACCATCCGTAGGTTGCTTCCAGCACCACCTCGGGGTCCGTGCCAGCGCGCTCAAGCTCCAACCGCAACGCGACCGGATCGTTGACGATCCGCACCGCCGAGAGCTGATCACCGGATTCAGACTGGCGCACGATGACCGATCGTTGGCGATGCAAATCGATCCCGACGAACTGCCTAACGTCATACTCGTCCATAGGGGCCTCCTATGATTCGTGGAATGTGAACACCCCAGCATCCGCCGGGAACGTCACGAGGAGCGGAGGCCCCGCCCCTTCATCGCATCAAGTTGGTGAGTTGCCTGGTCGCTGCCAAGATCGGTGGTCGTGACCGCTGCATCGCCGTCGTACAAGGGACACCGCTACCCGGGCGAGATCATCGCCCACTGCGTGTGGCTGTATCACCGGTTCCCGCTGAGCTTTCGTAAGGTCGAGGAGTTGATGCTGCAACGCGGCGTCGTGGTCAGCTACGAAACCATCCGGGCCTGGTGCGCGAAGTTCGGGCAGGCCTAGGCCAACCGGCTGCGCCGGCGCCGGGCCCGGCCGGGCGACACATGGCATCTCGATGAAATCGTCATCGAAGATCAACGGCACCATCCACGTCCTGGGGCGCGCGGT
>NZ_DATNJW010000629.1:0-20918 GCF_035603715.1 Mycobacterium sp.
AACGCCATCCACGAACGGGCGCGGCGGTCATCCATTACTCCGCTTCGGTGCGCAGTTCCCACGGCTGCATGCCGAGTGCACCCGCAAGGTTTCGCTGCAGCGCAACGCCGGCTGGTAGCGGGCGCCACCATATGGTCACCTCGGCGATCTTGCCGTCCGCGTCGAGCAGGAATCTGTCCATTCCGTCGACCGCGGTGTCTTCGATTTGCAGCCGGAAGTACGCGGCGTGGTGCGTCTTGCCGGTGAGGACTTCCTTATAAGTGAGATCTGCCGCTGCGCCGACCCCTCGGATGGCGTCCAGGACTGCGTCGCGGCCCGTGGTTGGCTCAGCGCCGAGCGGGCTGTACAGCACTACGTCCTCGGCGAGGATTGCGGAGAGGGCGTCGTTATCTGCGCCGCGGTGCATGGCGTCGACGAAGGACTCCACGGTGTCGCGGTGCGCGGCGAAGGTGATCATGGCTACTCCTTGTGTGCTTCGTGTTTGTAGTGAGACTGTCGTTGCGCCCACCCGTAGGGTCCGGTTGGTGTGCCAGGTCATCGACGTGCGATGGACTCGGCGCCCGAGACTCGATGTCATCGATTGCGCTAGCGCCATATCGAGTAGTCGTGCTGAGGCACTTAGATCACTGTGGTGCCGCCGTCGACGACCAGCTCCATGCCGTTGACATAGCTCGAGTCGTCAGAGGCGAGGAACAACGCGGCCGACGCGATCTCCTCCGGGCGGCCCATTTCTCGCCGCGGGATCACCGACTCGAACTGCGCCTTCATCTCCTCGTCCATCACCTCTTCCAGCATCGGTGAGGCGACCTGGCCGGGGGTCAGCACGTTCACCCGGATCTTCCTGTCCCTTAACTCCGACACCCACACCCGTGCATAGGCAGGCAGCACGGCCTTGCTCCCGGCGTACACACTCCAATTCGGGTAGCCCCGCAGCGAGGCGTTTGACCCGGTCATGAAGATCGAGCCGCCATCGTTGAACAGCGGCAGCGCCTTCTGGACGGTGAACAGCGTGCCGCGCGCGTTCAACCAGAAGGCGTCATGGAAGTCCTCCTCGGTGATCTCGCCGAGCTTGTTCTGCTTGCCTACCCCGGCGCTTGCCCACAACACGTCGATCGCGCCCTTGTCCTGCTTGACCGTGTCGAACAACCGGTCCAGGTCGTCGAGGTCGGCCGAATCGCCCTGCACGCCGGTCACGTTCCGGCCGATCTGCTGGACGGCTTCGTCCAGCGCGTCCTGCCGTCGGCCCGTGATGAAGACGTGAGCTCCTTCGTCAGCGAACAACTTGGCGCCGGCCAGGGCCATGCCACTTGTCGCGCCGGTGATCACCGCGACCTTGCCATCGAGTTTTCCCACGATCACTCCAATCTTTCGAAGGTGCCGATGTTATGTACACCGATCTGAGTGCTTAACGTATCGAGCAATGGAGTGGATTGCAAGCTATGTACACCGATCTGTACCCAACCGGGTTACGATGGCGGTGTGACGGAGTTAGAGAAGGGGCCGCGAGGGCTACGCCGCGGCAGGGGCGCACGAGAGCGCATCGTCGCCGCTGCATACCAACTGTTCCGCGATCAAGGCATCAACAGCACCGGCCTGGACCAGCTCTGCGCGGTGGCCCAGGTGTCCAAGCGCACCTTCTACCAGCACTTCACCGGCAAGGATGAGCTGATCGCCGAACACCTACGCCGATTCGACCCCGACATCCTGCCCGAGGTGTTCGACCGCACCGACCTCACGCCCCGCGACCGGCTCCTCGCCGCCTTCGACATTCACGCGCCCCTGTGCCCGTTCATCGCGGCGGCCGTCGAACTCCACGACCCGGACCACCCGGCACGCGTACGCGCCCGCGAGTACAAGAAAGCCTTTGCCGCGCGGCTCACCGAAACCGCGCGCGAGGCCGGCGCCGCCAACCCCGAACAGCTCGGCGAACAACTGGCGCTGCTCTTGGATGGCGCTTCGGCCCGCAACCGAGTCCTCAACACCGAAACCTTCGCCACCGCCGCCGCCATCGCTGCCGTCCTCGTCGAGAACGCCATCCCCGCGGCAGCGGTACCGCTCGGCGTATCCCCGGCGAGCCAGTTCGACGACGGCGTTGACCCGGTCCTTAAAGGAGGGCAAGACATCGAGGCCGAAGCGGTCCATGCCGAGGTAGGAACCGGCCAGCAGTGAAATTTTTTCTCGCGTTCCTCTTGCGCGCGATGCATGGTGCGTGCTAAATAAAATCTATACCAAATGGCATAGATAACCCAGCTGAATTGGCATAGATGGAGTGGATACGTTATCGGTCGGTGTGGGCTGACAAAGGAAGGAGGAAGCGATGACGCAGTGCGCCATGATGGTGGCGCCGGCAGCACTTAGCAGCACGGAGCTAACCGAGTGCCTCGACCCATCCGTAGCGGCGCTGATCGCCGAAGTCGATGCCATCCTCTGCGCCGCTGAAGCTCCCGATCGTCGGCGGCCGACGCCACCAGTGATCGGATGTGCCATGCGCGGGCCCCGGTGCGCTGGTCGGTCTTTCCAGAAGCAGGTGACGCCGGTACGCAACCAACCGGTGCGACGGGTCGACCCGCTACAGCGTAGCCCTCCGACCGTTATCGACACCGAACGCCGAGCCCAATGTCAAAGACAGCCAACGTAACTCTGTGGAAGTGAGGTGATGGCATCCCGATCGCGGGGGCTGGGCCGGCCCGCCATCTAGCACACCCCGGGCGTCAGTGCACCAAAAAAGACGCCAACGCCTCAGCTAGGCAACACGTTCCACGGCGGGCGGCCCGCCACCACAAACCCCGATTCGCCACACCGCTGTAGTCACAACCGAAAACACCCACATTGACTAGCGATTCGTTTTGCCGGAGAGGAAGGTGAACCATGATCGAAGACGCGCTCACACTGCTCGCCGGAAAACCCTCCCTGACGGTCGAGGCCGACTTGACTGACTGGGCCGAACAGCATTACCCCGTCACGCTGCCCGACGACGAATACCCCCACACGCAGGCAACGATTACTAGTTGCGAAACGTGAGCCAACTGCCTTTCTAGACGCGTCGGTTCCACGTTGGCATCCGAGCGACGGCCGGGACAGTTAGTCAAATGGTTCGGACCGCGCTTGCTGTGGATCGAGGCGAAAATTTCATAACGGTTTCAGTTGAGCAAAGGTACTGCAGCCTCACCGCGAGGCCACGGCCGATATCGCCTACTTGGCCTTAGTGTTTCCTGCTATGGCCGGACTGGATGACTACGTGAGGCGGTGGCGCACAGCGTTTCACGTAACGGTGTCGGCAGTGATGGTTGCAGTCCTCGGACTCGCTATCACCCCCGTCGCTCATGCGGCTGCGGCCACGGCGACGTTGTCGGTGGAACACGCGTGGCAGACCGGTTTCATCGCCCACTTCACCATCACCAACTCGAGCGCGGTGCCGCTCACCGATTGGCGACTTGAATTCGACTTGCCGATAGGAGAATCCGTCTCGCACACCTGGAATAGCACCCTCACGCAATCTGGCACGCACTTCGTTCTCACCCCCGCGAATTGGAATCGCACCATCGCGCCCGGCGGTTCAGCCACAGGTGGTCTCAGGGGCGTGCTGACCGGCTCTTACTCGCCACCGTCGAATTGCCTGCTCAACAGGCAATATCTCTGCACCTAGAGGCGACTGCGCACCGAGGATCGGCTGCTCGGGGACCCACGGACCTTTCTCACCTGTCGAGCGGTGGGGCGGTGGCCTGGTGGCCGCGCGTATTCCCGCGTCCCGCTACCATGACAGCGAAAACACCCCAGCCCCACGCAGTTACGGCAATGCAGGACATGCAGACTTCGCTCGAATGCATGTTCCGTGCACCCGCTGTCGTTGACTTCTCAAGTCGCTGAGCTCTATGTTTCCTATGTTCGAGCGCCGCTGGTTGGACCGTCAGCACGGTGGCGGGTGAACCGCCACAAAGGGGATACATGAGCGCCGCAGCCGGTGACACAAGCGCGTCGCATGCCCGCGATCTCGAGAGCATCTACGAGGTTGAGGCGATCAAGCAGCTCAAGGCCCGGTATTGCCGCTATCTGGATACCAAGGACTGGGATGCCTGGCGCACGATCTTCGCCGATGATTTCGTCAGCGACACCTCTGAGGCCGGCGGCGATGTCATCAGCGGGGCTGATGCGTTCGTCCGCTACACCCGCGGGCACATCGGCAAGCCATCCCAGCCCACCGTGCACCAGGTGCATGCTCCCGAGATCGCGCTGACCTCACCCACCACGGCGGTGGGCGTATGGGCACTGCAAGATGTGGTCCGGCTCGCCCCTGGCCTAAACCTGTTGGGATACGGCCACTATCACGAGACCTACGAGAAGATCGACGGGCACTGGTACATCAAGAGCTCGAAGTTGACCCGGCTACGCGAAGATATTTTCAACCCGGTCTTCTCGTTTCGGGTTCCCGAGCGGCTGCGCAATGCCGGCGGGGCCTTGGTGCGAAGACGCGCCAAATAGCCAACGCCGCGACTCTCCACCCGAAGAACTGCACTCATCGGTTCTGACGGAATGTCTAAGGCGGCGTAACGCACTGGCCCGGAGAAGGTCGAGCCGCAAATATTGAGCGCGCCTATTCTGGCCGGGGTGCCTGAAACATCTGTCGCGGAATTGCGTCGTCGCCTTGACGGTTTGACCCTTGCTGACGCCGCACGCTTCGGCCGGCGGTTGAAGAATCTTCGCGGTGCGAAGCCGGAGAAACTCCGCCAACTGGCCGAGCAGATCGCCGCGGCCGAGATTCTTGTCGCAACGAGGCAAGGCTCGGTACCCAACGTCACTTATCCAGACCTGCCGATCACGGGCCGACGAGAGGAGATCGCCGAGGCGATCCGGTCGCACCAGGTTGTCGTGGTGGCCGGCGAGACCGGGTCGGGCAAGACGACCCAGTTACCCAAAATCTGCCTCGACATGGGCCGCGGTGTCCGCGCCATGATCGGCCATACGCAGCCCCGGCGGCTTGCTGCCCGCACCGTCGCACAACGCATCGCCGACGAGCTGGGAAGTCCGCTTGGCGAGGCCGTCGGCTACGCCGTGCGATTCAACGATCGGGTCAGCGAGCGCACCCTGGTCAAGCTGATGACCGATGGCATCCTGCTCGCCGAGATCCAGCGGGATCGCCGGCTGATGCGCTATGACACCCTCATCATCGACGAGGCTCACGAACGCAGTCTCAACGTCGACTTCCTGCTCGGATATCTGCGTGAGCTGCTGCCCCGCCGCCCTGAGCTGAAGGTGATCGTCACGTCGGCGACCATCGAGCCGCAACGATTCGCGGCACACTTCGGTGGTGCGCCGATCATCGAGGTATCCGGGCGGGCATATCCGGTCGAGATCAGGTATCGACCGCTCGAAGTGCCGGTTTCCACTGCGGCCCAGAATGATCCGGACGATCCTGACGACGAGATCGTGCGCACCGAGATCCGTGATGAAGTCGAGGCGATCGTCGATGCCGTCCACGAACTGGAGACCGAGCCACCGGGAGATGTGCTGGTATTTCTGTCCGGAGAACGCGAAATTCGCGATACCGCGGAGGCTTTGAGCAGCCTCAAGCAAACCGAGGTGCTGCCGCTGTACGCGCGGTTACCAACAGCGGAGCAGCACAAAGTATTCGCTGCCCATAGCGGGCGCCGCGTCGTGCTGGCGACCAACGTCGCCGAGACATCTCTGACCGTGCCCGGCATCCGCTATGTCGTCGACCCCGGCAACGCCCGCATCTCGCGCTACAGCCGCCGCTTGAAAGTTCAACGGTTGCCCATTGAGCCGATCTCTCAAGCCTCGGCCGCGCAACGCGCCGGCCGGTGTGGTCGCGTCGCACCCGGTGTGTGCATTCGCCTGTATTCCGAAGAGGATTACGCGGCCCGTCCACCCTTCACCGACCCCGAGATTCTGCGGACGAACCTGGCCGCGGTGCTGTTGCAGATGGCCGCGCTGGGGCTGGGCGACGTGGAGAAGTTTCCGTTCCTGGACCCGCCGGATCGGCGCAGTGTCCGGGACGGCGTGCAGCTGCTGCAGGAACTCGGAGCGTTCGATCAGGCGGGCGAGATCACCGACCTCGGTCGTCGCCTGGCGCGCCTGCCCGTCGACCCGAGAGTAGGCCGGATGATCCTGGCTGCTGAAGCCGAGGCATGCGTGCGAGAGGTCCTGGTGTTGGCTGCGGCGCTGACCATTCCCGACCCCCGCGAGCGGCCCGCCGAGCGCGAGGAAGCCGCCCGCCAGAGTCACGCACGATTCGCCGACGAGCACTCGGACTTCATGTCCTACCTCAACCTCTGGCGTTATCTGCGTGAGCAACGAAATGAGTTGTCGGGCAGTGCATTCCGGCGCATGTGCCGCAACGAATTCTTGCACTATCTCCGTATCCGCGAGTGGCAGGATCTGGTCGGGCAGCTGCGTGGCATCGCCCGCGAGCTCGGGATCGTTGAATCCGACGAGCCGGCCGACGCAGCCCGAGTGCATGCGGCGCTGGTAGCAGGATTGCTGTCACACATCGGTATGCGCCGCGAAGACGCGAAGGAGTATCAGGGAGCGCGTAATTCGCGCTTCCTGCTCGCACCGGGCTCGGCCCTATCCAAGCGGCCACCGCGGTGGGTGGTGGTGGCGGAGCTGGTCGAGACCAGCCGCCTGTACGGGCGCACCGGTGCTCGCATTCAGCCGGAGGTTGTCGAGCGGGTGGCGGGCGACCGTGTTCAACGCGCCTACAGCGAACCGCATTGGGACGCCAAGCGGGGCGAAGCGATGGCGTACGAAAGGGTGACGCTGTACGGTCTGCCGCTGGTTGCGCGCCGCCGCATCGGCTACGCACGTGTCGAGCCGACGGTCGCGCGGGAACTGTTCCTCCGGCACGCCCTGGTCGAGGGCGACTGGCAGACCCAGCACCACTTCTTCGACGACAACGCTCGGCTGCGGGCCGAACTTGAGGAACTGGAAGAGCGGGCCCGCCGCAGAGACCTGCTCGTCGGCGACGACGAGGTGTATCAGTTCTACGACGCGCGGATACCCGCCGATGTTGTTTCTGCGCAGCACTTCAACGCGTGGTGGCGTAAGCAGCGCCGCGCGACACCGGATTTGCTGACGCTCTCCCGCGAGGATCTGCTACGTACCCGGGACACCACCGACGCTGACCGGCCGGATGTCTGGCAAGCCGGCGACGTCACGCTGCCACTGACCTACCGCTTCGAGCCCGGCGCCACCGACGATGGCGTCACGGTCCACATACCGATCGATGTGCTCGCGCGGCTGGGCGGCGACGAGTTCGCATGGCAGGTGCCGGCACTGCGCGAAGAGTTGGTGACCGCGCTGATCCGCTCTCTGCCGAAAGACTTGCGCCGCAACTTTGTTCCAGCACCGGATACCGCCCGCGCGGTACTGGTAGGAATCGACGCAGACAGCGAGCCGCTGCTGACAGCCCTGCAGCGTCAATTGCGGCGCCGCACCGGCATTTTGGTACCCCTTGACGCCTTCGACCTGGAAAAGTTACCAGCGCATCTGCGGGTGACGTTTGCCGTCGAATCACCCGAGGGCGCCGAAATCGCGCGCGGCAAGGATTTGCCGGCGCTTCAACAGCGACTCGCGTCGTCGGCCCGTCGCGCGGTAGCCGATACAGTCGCCGCTGAGTTTGAACGCACCGGTTTGCGAAGCTGGCCCGAAGACCTTGGCCAATTGCCTGCGAGCATTGAACGCACCGTCGATGGGCGCGCGGTGCGGGGCTACCCTGCTTTCGTCGACGCGGGCAACACCGTCGACCTACGGGTGTTTGCCACGTCCAGTCAACAGCGGGAAGCGGTGGGTCCCGGCTTGGGCCGACTGTTACGGCTGAGCGTGTCGTCGCCGGTCAAAGCGATTGAGCGACAACTTGATGCACGCACTCGTCTGGTTCTGGGCACCAACCCCGACGGCTCGCTCGCCGCGCTGCTCGATGACTGCGCCGACGCTGCGGTCGCTGCGGTGGTCACCACTCCGGTCTGGGCACGCGACGAGTTCATCGCGCTGAGCGACAAGGTCGGCAAGTCGCTCGTACCAACAACCCTCGACATTGTGAGCCGCGTCGAAAAGGTGCTGGCTGCGGCGCAGGACGTGCATTTACTACTGCCGGCCCAACCCACACAAGCACAAGCCGAGGCGGTCGCCGACGTCCGCGCTCAGCTTGATCGCCTGCTGCCGCCCCGGTTTGTCACTCGCACCGGCGCTTCGCGTCTGACCGACCTCGTCCGCTACCTGACCGCGATCCGGCGGCGCCTCGATCAGTTGCCGCGCGCAATAAACACCGATTACGAGCGCATGGCGCGGGTGCATGCGGTGCAGGACGCCTATGAAGACCTGATCGGGGCGCTACCGCCGGCGCGCAAGACCGCGGCCGACGTCGGCGACATCGCTTGGCAAATCGAGGAGTTACGGGTCAGCCTGTGGGCGCAACAACTGGGCACGCCCCGTCCGATCAGCGAGCAGCGAATCTATCGTGCGATTGACGTTGCGGGCGAACATGTTTGACGCCGCAATGACGAGCTGAATCCAATCTCACGGATGTAGCTGCCACTGGCCGCAATCTTGGGCCAAGGCGTCGCTGACGTCGACTTCGAGTCCGCCGACCACCGGGCCCGGAGTCGACGCGGTACTCACAATGCGCTGGTAGAGAACTGCGGCGGGGTCGACATTTCCGTGTGACCAGGACCGGGTCTGCCAGGCCCACCGACGCCCGGGCGTGCGCGAATTCCCGATCACGCCGTCGGCGGCGGCCCACTGACACGCATTGATACCGCCGTAAATACCGGTGCGCTGCACTCCAAGCACCGAGTTGATTCCGCGAAACCATTGAAGTGCGACAGTGTTCCAGGTGTCGCGGTTGATGTCGTCGTCGATGGTGAAGAAGATCGGCGCACTCTGGCCGCCACCTGCCGCGGTATGGAGCTGCCAAGCCGTGCGAGCGTCGGAGACACCGCCGGCGAACCCGCGGGTGAAGTCCGATGGTGCCGACCCGCCCGGCTTGCCGTATTGGTAGTTGCTGACGATCGCCAGCCCGGCGGCGGCCAGCGACTCGGCGTAGGCCCGGGTAATCGGCTTGGCGCCAAACGACGAGCCGGGACGCGACAGCGACACGTAGTTGATCACCCCCGAGTGGCCGGCGGCGCGGATGTCTTGGGCCGGAATCTGCCGCATGGCGAAGTCGATCAGCGTGGGAGCGGCCGCCGCGCCCGCGGGGGTGGCAGCGCTTACCGATGCCGCACTCAGCCCGGCCAGCGCCGACGCCGCAGCGGCGTAGCGCAGTGCGTCACGCCGGGAAACCGGACGCGAGTCTTGCATCGGGTGATGTTAACAATGTGACTGCTGTTACCGGTGTAGCAATCGCTGGCCGAGGTCATTTCTGATTCTGAGCGTGTCATCGGCCGGCACCCCTACCGCTCTTTGGCAGCGCCGTGGTCCTTGCGGGGTCAGTTATTCGATCAGGTCGTCGGACGGGGGTTGGATGCCGTCGTTGGTGAAGGCCGGCAGCTGGTGGGTGAAGGCGGGCAGAAAGTGCGTCGGGTCTCCCTGCCAAGGCAGTGCCAGCAGTTGTCGGATACTGCGTCGTCCGCCGAAGCTGCGAAGCGCCTCAAAATCAGAGACGTCCAGGGCGAGGTGTCCCGGCGCGGTTTGCGGATCACCGAGCTGTACCGAGCTTGTTGTGGGGGTCGTCAGTCGTAGTGCTGGCAAGGCTCCATCTCGGATGAATTGGTCGCCCATCGTCGTGACGAATCCGATGGCCGCTGCGAACGCGGGATCGCCTGTGCGGGAGCCGGGTTCGTTCAGAGTGCCCCGAATGTCATGCTCATGGGTGAGGGTGTCGAAGACGAGCTGACATACCGATCGTTGAGGTGCCAGAGCAAGTAACGTTGTCACCTGTTCGATCAACTGACCCCACCGGTCGAGTAAGTCGCCGATGGTGTGCCCGCCGAGACGTTCGACCTGCGCCCTGGCCCAAGGATCGGTGCCTTTGTGCTCCATGTTGAGGGCGACGATGTCCTCTGCGACCCCGGTCAGGTGTGCAACGGTGTCGCGGATGGTCCAGGCGGGGCAGGCCGGCACGGTCAACTCGGCGATGCCGGCACGGCTGCGGATCAGCTCGTCGATACGTCGGTGCACGAGCCGGTAGGCTGCCGCGGCATCGGCGTTAGGCAGCAGTTGGGGACTTTCGGTGCGCATGCTGTTGATCTGCCGCTCCACGTGGCCCCTTCTCCCTGCGTCGCGCTCACCTCGGATCGATGGATGCTGACGCTACACCAAAATTAAGAAAAATAAGGAAACAATGTGGTATCGGTAAGAGAGCGCCGTTTGCCCGGGTAACAATCGACGAGGACAGGAGGTGGCAATGACCAGCGACAACCCGCCCGGATTCACAGACGACGATCGGCGCGCCGACGAAGAGGCCATCCACGCCTTGCTTCACCGGGAGATAACAGCCTGGGACGCAGGAGATCCCGACGCCTACGCGGCGGTTTACACACCCGATGGTGACTGCGTTAGCTTCCTCGGCAGTCACTACAGCGGGCGCGAGGCGATCAGGGCCGAATCGTCGGAGCATGCGCACGAACACCGGCATCGCGGTACGAACCGATGACGGATGGCTACTGGCCTCTCACAACAGCAGTCAGCCGCCGCTTTCAGAAAAGCCACTGAGCAAGCTGATTTCACCTTAGGGGGCGGGCGGAGGTCGCCGCTACCAGGGAATCACTCCCGAAGCTGATCGGCGTGAGAGGTTGACAGCAGGGTATCGCGGCAATACGAATTCGCTTGGGAGACACAGTATTGTGCGCAATCATCGCGGCGAGTAGCATAAGCGCCCCAAGCGCAGGAAGTCCCACTCCGACATAAGGGGAATGCCGTGCGACGACCGGAGTTGACCAGCCTCCTCGGCATGCGAGACAGCGACGGGGATCGGCTCCTTCTCATCCGCTTGGACCGGCCCAGCGGGACGCAGGGCTACATGCTGAGGGTCGGAACGGGGAAAGTGTTCCTGACCGCCGCCGATCTGGCCCGGCTGAGCTCCGTCATCCGGTTCGAGCTGGCCTCGGCGAACCAGTTCCGATTCTTCGCGCAAGCGGCCTGGCTGCTGATCCTGTGCGCACTGGTGTGGCTCCTCTCATCTGCGGTCATCGGGCCGTTGTTTGCCTACCCCTGGTCGAACTGAAGTCACCCGGGGCCGCGCCGCCCGGCGCGGAGGCGTCGCAGTTCGTGCTGGCCACATACCACGACCTGTGTCCGGAGCCCGTGGGCACGTATGACTATTGGGGATATAGCACCAGCTGAAATCAGTTGGCCTGCAAGATCAACGGTGGACCAGGATTTGGTGGAGGCGAACATTGCCGCGCGGCAACATAATTTGGTGTAAAGCTACAGCGGTCGAGTCCAGCTCAACGGAAGCGTTCGGGCCAATCGCCGCAACGGCCTGACCAAGAAGGTGACCGTCGCGCACCAGCTGCACTTGCCGCGCTTCGCGAGTATGGCGCGGTAAGTAACTAGGCGGAAAGTGTCGACGCGGCGACATTCGATACATCGCTTGCTGGCACAAAGCGAGCGCAGCCAAAACTATTGTGGAGACGTGTCGGACGCTGTGCTCGGTGTTTCCATGACGCCAACGTCTGTCCGCACCGTCCTGATAGCGGGGGCGAAGGCGGACGGCGACGCCGTGAACCATGGCAATTTCGACATCGCGCATGGCGCGGACCTGCCGTCCGACACGACGACCGAGCAGATCATCGCCACCATCCTCATCACCCGGGAAACGGCGGCCGGCGCCGGCTATCAGGTCCGATCCGCCGGGGTGACCTGGCTCGATGTCGCCACGGCGACGGCCCTGCGTGAGGGCCTGGCGACGCGCAGGGTCGACAACGTCCAACTGGTGTCGCCGTTTCATTCCGCGGTTGCGTTGGCTCGCGCGGCAGGTGAGTCAGCCGGGTACGACCACACGGCGCTGCTGTGCATCGAGCCGGATGTCGCGACGCTTGCGGTGGTCGGCGCGCAAGACGGGCTGGTCGTCGAGGTGCGCCGGCGGTTTCTGCCGCATGACGACGACGAAGCGGTGGGCGCACTGGTCGAGATCGTCAGGGATGCGGGTGCAATGGAGGGCGCCCCGCAGGGCGTGTTCGTGGTCGGTTCGGGTGTCGATGTCCCGCTGATCATGCCCGCACTGGTTGAGGCGACGTCGCTTCCGGTCAGCGCGCCCGAGCAGCCCGAGGCCGCGCTGGCCCGGGGTGCGGCGCTGGCATCGGCGAACACTGAGCTGTTGACGTCGTCGGCGATCGAGTTGGCGCGCACGGAAGGGCGGGCGGCCGGGTACACGCACATCGCGCTGTTGTGTATCGAGCCGGATTCGGCGACCTCGGCGGTGCTGAACACCTACGACGAGTCGATCACGGAGGTGCGTCGGCGGTTTCTGCCGAGCGACGACGCTGCGGCGCTGGCCGCGCTCGTCGAGGTCGTCAAAGGTGTGGACGCGATTGAGGGTGGCCCGCAGGGCGTGTTCTTGCTCGGTTCCGGTGTCGACGTCCCACTGATCATGCCGGATTTGGTTGCGGCAACATCGCTTCCGATCAGTACGCCCGAGCAGCCCGACACGGGACCGGCCCGTGGCGCGGCGCTGGCATCCGCGAACAATTCGTCTTTGGCGTCATCCACGCTTGCGTTGGCCCGCACGGCAGGCGAGTCGGCCGGCTATGACCACACGGCGCTGCTGAGCATCGAGCCGGACACTGCGACGCTTGCAGTGGTCGGCACGGCTGACGGATTGGTCATCGATGTGCGTCGGCGATTTTTGCCGCATGACGACGACGAAGCAGTGGCCGCCCTCACGGAGATCGTCAAAGGCGCGGGTGAGATGGAAGGCAGTCCGCAGGGTGTGTTCGTGGTTGGTTCCGGCGTCGATATCCCGCTGATCATGCCTGCCTTGGCCGAAGTGACAGCCCTTCCGGTAAGTGCGCCCGAGCAACCGGCAACCGAACGAGCGTCCGACGTGACCCAGGCCCGTTCGCCGCTGTTCGCCTCGTCCACCGCTTACCTCAACGGACGCAAACCTGGCGCCACCGTCGCGGGAACCCTGCAGGCCGCGGGTTCAGGGCCGGTGGTCCTGGAAGCCCGCGGCCTCTACAAATCGTTCGGCTCCGGCCCGACGGCGATACCGATCATCCACGACATCAACCTGCGGATCACCGCCGGCGAATTCGTTGCCATGGTCGGGCCCTCGGGCTCGGGCAAGTCGACATTGCTGAGCATCCTCGGGTTGCTGGAGCCGCCGACGACCGGCGAGGTTTTGGTGAATCAGGTGAGCGTCGCCCAGTTGTCTGCTCGGGAACTGGCTGGCGTTCGCGGTCGCAGGATCGGGTATGTGTTCCAGTCCTTCAACCTGTTGGCGGGGTTGTCGGTGGCCGAGAACGTGATGCTGCCCAGTCTGCTGGCCGGGCAGAGCGGTCGCGCGCAGTATGACCGGGCCATCTCGCTGCTGGACCAGTTCGGGCTGGCGGGCATGGCCAAGCGGGTGCCCGCGGAGTTGTCCGGGGGTGAGCAGCAACGCGTCGCGATCGCCCGCGCGTTATTCATGGCTCCTCAGGTCGTACTCGCCGACGAGCCGACGGGCAACCTCGACACCAAGAATGGCCGCCGTGTGATCGAGGCACTCTACGACCTCAACGCGGCAGGCCAGACCATCGTGCTGGTCACTCATGATCGATCGATTGCCGACGAGGCACCTCGGTTGGTTTCCCTCCTCGACGGCCGCATCGAAAGCGACGAGCGGCAAGTTCGGCACGGCGGCCCGGCATGGCGCGCACCGCACTAGCCGCGGCCGTCAGCGTCCTGCGGCTGATCAACCTCCGGGCCATTCGACGGCACACGCTTCGCGCGCTGCTGGCGTCGCTGTCCCTCGGCGGTGGAGTGGCCATCGTTGTCGCGGTCATGATCGAAACCAGCAGCGTCAGTACCGCTATCGATGACGTCGGTTACCGGATAGCCGGGCCCGCGCCGCTGCGCATCGTCGGCGCCGCGACCCAGGGTGGGATCGGGCCGGCGGTGATTGGTGCCGCCCGAGCTGTTTCGGGCGTGTCGGTGCTCGCCCCTGTCGTCCGCGCGGCCACCCAGGTGCGTGACGGCGACCGCGACACCGTTGTGCTGGCGTTGGGAATCGACTGCGCAGCTCGTTGGATGATCGACCCGAAAGTGTGCGGCGCCGGGCAAAAAGAGCCGCAGGTGCTGGCCACCTCGACCACCTTCGGCCGCTCGTTGGGTAAGACCCCGATGTTGGCGACCGACATCGGCCAGCTGCCGATATCCGGACTCGCCCGGATCCCACAGCTGGACAACGTCAACAGCGGACGTGTCATCGTGTTACCGCTCAGCGCGGCCAAGGCGCAGTTCGCCCGCGGCGACCGAGTGGACACCGTCTACGTCACGCTGGCAGAGCACGCCGATGCGGCCGAGGTCCAAACCGGGATCGTCGAGGCGCTGAACGTAATTGGGCCGGGATACCGGGTGCTGACCCGCAACGATCCCGCCGCCGGGTTCAACGTCAACGTCATCTTGTTTCCGCTACTGGCGATCTTCGCCCTGATCGCGATCGGGGTCGGGGTGATCCTGATCGCGCAACTCACCCGGTTGTCGATTCAAGAACGCCGACGAGAAGTCGCGATCGCCGCCGCTCTGGGTGCTTCGCCGGTGATCACGTTCGGTGGGTTCCTCGCAGAGGCTGGCCTGCTCGGCGCCTCAGGGTCAGTCATCGGAGTTCTGCTCGGAATCGTCATCGCCCACCCCGTCGTCGCCAGTGCCAGTGAGCTGACGCAACAGTTCGTCGGGGTCAACGTCCCTGTGGTGGTCGAAGGGAACGTCGTCGTGGCGGCGCTGGTAATCGGGGTCCTGCTGGCCGTGCTCGCGGCCCTCTTACCGAGTCTGTCGGCGTCGAAAACCCCTATCGCGACTGAGCTTTCGGGTCGCGCCGCCCACGAGGACAACCAGTCGGCACGCGTGTGGCCCAAGGTGGTGGCGCTGCTGGCGATCGGCGTAGCCGGCGTCATCGCCGTGTGGTGGGCGACGTGGTCGGGTGGGTTGACGCCGTGGCAAGCCGGGATCGCCAACGGCGGGGTCGTCGTCGCCATCGTCGGTTTGCTTCTGGCCGCCGCCTACGTGGGCCCAGAAGTCCTGGCCTTGATCCGGCTCCGGCCGGAAAGAATTCGCCGCGCGGCGCTCGCGATCGCGTTCACCGGGCTGCGCGCGGATCAATCGCGGACGATCGCGATCGGAGGTGCCGTCGCGGTACCGGTGGCCGTCGCGACACTGCTGTCCGGGTTCTTGATCGCCATCGACCATGGAGTCGACAACGTGGCGAAAGCACAGGCGACGGGACGCCTGGTGCTCACCACCACCCGGTTCACCGACTGGGGCTCGACGGATGCCAAATTCTCACCTGACAGCATGTCGAAACTTGCTGCCCTGCCAGGCGTAGGCGCCATCGAGCGGATGGCGGAAGTGGAGATCACCCTGGCAAACGGAGAGTTGGCCTACGTACGAGCCGAGGATCGGCCCACCTTCTCCTACCGGGCGCTCGCGGGGCCTTCCCCGAGGCGAAGCGTCGCGGCGAATCGACTGGTCGTCGGGGGCATTCTGGCGCGGGAAACGGGCGTCCGCGTCGGCAACACGATGCTGCTAGGCAGCGGACCCAGCGCCCGCAGAGTCGTCGTCGGGACGATCGTGGCCACCCCTGAAGTGGGCGGGCGCCGAATTCAGATGTCCTATCCGCTCGCCGAGCAGATCTTCGGTCCGCAGCCCGCCGGACTGGTTTTCGTCAAACCGGCCGCGGGTGTCAGCCTCGAACAGTTGGCCGCCGAGATCCGTGCCCAGCACTTCAATCAGCCGCTGACGCAAGTGGATGGCAATGGGTATCGATCCGCGGTGGTCCGCGGTGAATCCCGCTTTCTCGCACCGCTGAACACCCTGAAGTACGGTCTGCTTGCAATCGCCTTCATCTCGGTGTCCTCGACGCTTTTGCTGCTCGGAATCCGGCGTCGCCGTGAGATCGCGCTGATCCAGGCGCTCGGCGCCACCCCGGCCACAGTCTTCGCGGTGACAACAATCGAGGCCGTCATCGCGAGCGCAACGGGTGCCGTTCTCGGCGGACTGGTGTCCATCGCGATCATCGGCGCCGTGGCGCGGGCCGCCATCGTCGACGTGGGCGCTGTCGTTCCGCTGATCTTCCCGGCGTCCGAAGCGACTGGTTATGCGGTCCTCGCCATCCTGTCGGCGGTGTTGGCGGCGGTCGGTCCCGCGTGGCAGACCACCCAGGCCGCGCTGGCATCGCAGTTACGCGACGAGTAGCCGCCGTCAAAAGCGGTAGGTCGTGCAGCCGACCTGAAGCCCAGAGCCGGCGCTCACGATTAAACCGACATCGCCCGAACCCACCAGACCGTGCTGCCAGGCTTGCTGCAGTCCGTGCGGCACCGACGAAGAAAACGGGTCGGTGTCGGTGGCGGGGGCGACGAAAAGCGAACTCGCAACACCCAATCGGGTGGCCAGTTCTTCGCGGTCGGGCTGCGACAGATGGGGCGGAAACACGGCGGCGATATCGGACGGTGCGATCGCCTCGAGCTTGAGCAGTTCGCCCACCGCGTCAGCGATGATGTTCAGATAGTGAGCGGTCAAGTTCGGGTCGCGGTCGATTTCCAACCACGTCTGGCCGTCTGAGTGTCGGGTGTAGGTGGTGAGTGCTCCGGCGTACTCGGGGTAGTGGCGGAACACGAAGCGGCCAAATCCCTTGTTGCCGTTGGTCGGTGACAGGATCACCGCTGACCCCGTCTCGCTCAGGCCGTAGGCGGGGTGTGCGTCGCTGCCGGAGTTGTTCTCGGTTTCCGAGGCGACGACCATCGCGTGCCCGGTTTTTCCCGCGCCGATCATCTGGACGGCCACCTGGCAGGCGTTGAGGAATCCGACCGCGCCGTTGAACACGTCGAAGGCAAGAGTCTTGGGGCCGTCGGGGGATCGGATGTCGTCGTTCACCCCGAGTTCGCCGGCTACCAGCGCCGCAATGGCCGGCTCGCTGATGAACTCGTCCCGGTACACGCCGGCGTGGATGATCAAGCCGAGCTCGTCGCGGTTGAGGCCGCTGTGGTCGAGGCACTGCGCGGCGGCCTGGGTCGCCAGTTCCACCGAGCCGCGCGATCCGGGCGGCCCGGCGGGGATGGTGCCGACCCCGGCGATGCCCACCGCGGGTGGCGGTGGCGGCTCGGTGATCGCGGCGTCGAGCGGCGCTTCGCGTCGGCGGTGGTCCTCAGAACCACGGCGCAGCCGATCGGGCAGGTCGTCGAAGGTGTACAGCGCGGCGCCGACGGTCTGGCCGGAGCCGCTGATGCCGAAGACCGCGTTGTCGCCGGACCTGATCCGGTTGCTCAGGATGTGGTCCTTGAGGGCGACGAAATGTGTTGTGCTGGCTGTGTTTCCACGCTCTGCCAGGTTGTAGATGGTGTTCCCGGGGTTGGCGGATCCTGCGCCGAACATCCGGTTCACTGCGCCGACGGCGTCGTTGAGCGACGACTCCGAGGTCTGGTGCATCACGATGTGGTCGGAGTGCTCCGGGCGCCAGCCGTGGCGGCGCATCACACCGGCGACGTAAGGTACCGCGGCCTGCACCGCTATCGCGGTCGCCGCAATCGAATCGACGGTCATGATCGCGCCGCCCTCCGGCCCACCGGTCGCTTTCCCGATGCACATCGGTGCGTAGCGGCTGAGCGTGGCGATGTCGATGTCGTGGAAGCCGGCGCGGTTGTTGGGACCACGTTCCAGAATGACTGCGGCCCCGGCGTCCCCAACGGTCAGACATGCGAGGCGCGGATCCATCGGACCCTCGATCTGTCGCTGCGCGGTCTCGCTGATGTGGGTGATGTATTCGCCGCTGACCACCATTGCGCGGCCGACCAGCCCCGTCTGCAGGAACGCGTCTGCGATGACGATCCCGGTGAACATTCCGGCACACGCGTTGGTGATGTCGAAAGCCAGGGCGTTGTCGAGACCGCACTGATCCCGCAGCCGCGCCGCCGTGCTGGGCTCGAAGACGAATTTCTGGTCGGGCCCGTCGTATCGGGAAATGCTGCACGAGATCAGCAGGTCGATCTCTCCCGGTCGGTAACTCGACCGGGAGAGGCAGTCGGCCACGGCTTGGCGGGCGAGGTCGATGGAGAACTCCCCGTCGGCCGCCACCCGTCGGTGCTTGATACCGGTGAGCTTCTCCAGCGGTATGCCGATGTCGTTGACGCAGCCGGCGAGAAGGTCCGCGGTCGACACCGCCTTGAAAGGCAGGTAGGTGCCGATGCTTTCGATCACGGTGTTGCGGGTCGGCCGGTCTGCCGCAGGAACCGGCCGCGGTTCAGTGCGCGGGCTGATTTCGTCGGGCTCGACGGCCTGCGCATTGGCGACATCGGCGTGGCTTTCGAGCGGATCGCCATACTCCGCGGCCAATTCCGCGACTGTGCCGAACAAGAACACCGACTCCGGTTTCAGCGGCAGGCCGGCCGCCTCGGCACGCACCGCGACCTCCAGGCTGTGCGTCGAGGAGCCGCCGAGCGCGAAGAAGTCATCGTGTACACCGATGCGTTCGGCGCCGAGAACTTTGCACCAGATCTCGACCAAGACCCGCTCGGTCCGATTGCGGGCAGCGACGAACTCCCGCTTGCGCTGCGATGCTCCGGCGCCGGTCTCGGTGAGAGCCCGCCGATCCACTTTCCCGCCGGAGGTACGCGGCAATGCGCTCGTCACGACGAAGTGGGCCGGCAACATGGCCGCCGGAAGCCACTCGAGCAGGAAGCGCCGAAGCTGCGCGGTGGTCGGCCCGGGCTCGGTGCCGGCCGCGACGTGGGCGGTCAGCTGAGTGTGGCCGCGCTCGTCAGTCGTGGCGACCACCACGGCTTCCGTCACGTCGGGATGCCGGCTCAGTGCGACCTCGACTTCGCCCGGCTCGATCCGGACGCCGCGGATCTCCACCTGGCTGTCCTGACGTCCGAGGTACTCGATGTTGCCGTCCGGTCGATAACGGGCCAGATCGCCTGTGCGATAGAGCGTTCCGCCAGGCTGGGCGGCGAACGGGTCGGCGATGAACCTGGTGGCCGTCACGTCAGGTTGACCGGAGTAGCCACGGCCCGCGCCGGCTCCGCCGATGTACAGCTCGCCCGGCACGCCCACCGGCACCGGCTGGAGATAGGCGTCGAGCAGGTGAATCTGGACGTTGGCGATTGGTCGGCCGATCGGGATCGACGGGCCGGGCGCGCCGCGCTTGCACCGCGCATACGTGGCCGTGACGGCGGATTCGGCGGGACCGTACTCGTTCCACAGTTCGGCGTCCGTGGTGTTCAGGAAGCGCTGAGCGAGGTCGTAGGGCAGCGCCTCGCCGCCGCACGTCACCCGCCGCAGCGCGACGCAGTCCCGGAGGCCGGGTTCGGCGAGCCAGGACTGCAGCATCGACGGCACGACGTGCACGATCTGGGTGATGCTCTGCTCGGCGATGGTGCGCACGAGGTAGGCGGCGTCGCGGTGCCCGTCGGGCTTCGCGATGACGAGCCGCGCGCCGACGATCAGCGGCAGGAAGATCTCCGCCAGCGACGCATCGAAGGTCACCGGAGTGTGGTGCAGCACTCGGTCGCGGGCGTCGAGGCGGTAATTCGCCTGCATCCAGAGCAGCAGGTTGCGCAGCCCACCATGGGTGTTGAGCACCCTCTTCGGCACGCCGGTGGAACCCGAGGTGTGGACCACGTAAGCCAGTCCGCCCGACGGTGCGACGGGTGAGACAGTGTGCGTTGCCGACGGGGCGGCCGGCAGGTCCAGGCAGAGTCGATGACCGGCGAATCCCTTGACTAGCTGAAGGTTTCGCTCGTGTGTGACGACCACCCGCGTGCCGGAGGCCTCGATCATCGCGGCGATGCGGTTCGCGGGCTGTCCCGGATCAAGAGGCATGAACGCGGCACCGGATTTCGCGACGCCGAGCAGCGCCACCACCAGATCTTCGCTGCGGTCCAGTAGGACGGTGACGACGCTGTCCGGGCCCGCGCCGAGGCCCCGCAGCCGACTCGCCAACTCGTCTGCGCGCCGGTCGAGTTCGGCGTAGGTCAGGTCGCGGTCGCCGAACGTCACAGCGACCTCCGCCGGACTGCGCCGGGCCACCGCAGCCACCATGTCGGGCAAGCTGTTTGGGGCGTCGAAGTGGACCTCGGTGTTGTTCCACACCGTCTGCCGCGAACGTTCCTCGTCGGTACGGAGTGGGAGCTTCGACAGGACGGCGCCTGGATCGGCGGTGATCCCGCGGAGCAGCGTCGTGAAGTGCTCGGCCATCCGTTCGATCGTCGCGTCGTCGAACAAGTCGGTGTTGTACTGCAGGGCGCAGAGCAACTCGCCGTCTTGTTCGCCCATCAACAGCATCAGGTCGAGCGGCGCCCCGCCCTGGCCGATGTGGGTGGTCGTGAAATCCAGTGCTGCCGTGCCGGAGCCCGTACCCGCGCCGTCCTGGAAGCGGCGGGTCTGTTCCCACGCAAACGAGACCTGGAACAGCGGCGTGTGGCTCAGATCGCGGGCGGGATCCAGCTTTTCGACGAGCAGCGCGAATGGAAAGTCTTGGTGCTCAAGCGCTTCCAGAATGGTCGTCTTGACGCGGCCCAGCAATGACGTGAAGGTCGGATCACCGCTCAGGTCAGGCCGCAGCACCACGGGGTTGGCGATGTAGCCGACCAGACTGGCTAGGCCCGCATGATCGCGGCACCCGAACGGCGAGCCGATCAGCAGATCGTCCTGCCCGCTATAGCGATGCAGCAGCGTGGCGTACGCCGCGAGCAGGGTCATGTACGGGGTCGCGCCCGCGCTGCGGCCGACGTCCTTGAGCTGCGCGGTCAGTGCACGGTCGACGGTGAAGC
>NZ_DATNJW010000630.1:0-5953 GCF_035603715.1 Mycobacterium sp.
TCGAAACCGTCGCCGGCATCCGCGTACCCGATAGCGCGCTGGCGCGCGAGGTCACCGAGTTCATCCGAGACGCCGAAGACGACTTGCTGTTCAACCATTCCCGGCGGGTGTACTTCTTCGGTGCACTGCAGGGTTTTCGCCGCGGACTGCAACCCGACCTCGAATTGCTTTATGTCGGAGCGATGTTTCACGACCTCGGGCTGACCGAGCGCTACCGCACCTCCACCATCCGCTTCGAGGTCGACGGCGCCGACGCGGCACGCGACTTCTTGACGCGGCATGGCGTTGACAACGCCGACGCCGACAAGGTCTGGCTCGGAATCGCCCTGCACACCACGCCGGGGGTGCCCGAGTTCATGGCACCCGAAACCGCGTTGATTCAAGCAGGTGTCGTTGTCGACGTGCTGGGCCTCGGCCGCAGCGATCTCGCTCCGGAAGCCCAGGCCGCGGTGACCGCCGCCCACCCGCGTCCCGATTTCAAGAACCGCATCCTGGCGGCTTTCACCGACGGCATGAAGCACCGCCCGGAGACCACCTACGGCACCATGAACGCCGACGTGCTCGAGCGCTTCGACCCCACCTTCGTGCGCGACAACATGGTCGAGCACATCCTCAACGGCAGCTGGCCGGAATAGCGGAACGGAGTAGGCACATGGAGATCTACGAAGGCCTGTACACCACCAGGATGATGCGGCGGTTGCGGCCGGATCCGATTCCGTTGGACACCCAGGCCCGCATCCTGGATGCCGCCGTTCGTGCTCCCAACGGGGGTAACACCCAACGCTGGCACTTCGTGGCCGTTGACGACCCGAAACTCATCCGCGAGTTCGCCGGGCTGTTTCGACAGGCCCGCGCTTTGGAATACGAGAAGTTCAAGACGGGGACAGGACCGATGGTGGCCCCGGCTCCGGGTATGGATCACGCCGCTCACGCCGAAACCATGCGCCGAATGAAGGGCTCGGGGGACTACCTCGCCGACCACTTCGAGGAAATCCCCTTGCTGCTCTTCGTATTCGCCATCGACGACCTCGGCGGTGCCAACATCTACCCGGCGATTTGGAGTGCCTTGCTCGCCGCCCGTGCCGAGGGCGTCGGCGGCGTCATGACGATGGTGCTCCGCAATTTTGCGGACAAGGTGAACGAGTTGCTGGGCGTGCCCGTCGAGGAAGGCTGGACGATGTCGGCCATGCTGACTCTCGGCTACCCGCGGGGCAAGTGGGGTGTAGCGGCCAATCGCCGTCCTGTGCACGAGGTTTCGTCTCGAAACGGCTGGGGCAAACCGTTCGGTCTCCAAGTACCGCAGCCGCTGTGGCCGCCGCATCAAGACGATGCTGCGACCGGCCTGGCCGAGGCGGGATGAATCGCCTCCCGAGCTAGCCGCCCAGGTTCGCTCCGAACACCTCGCGCATCGCCGTCCAGTGCCGCTGGGCGGCGTCGGCGTCGTAGGACCCGTTGTCCGGCACGGCGTACCCGTGTCCGGCGGCATAGGTTTCGATTTTGTGCTCGACGCCGGCCGCGGTCAGGGCCTTCTCCAGCTGCTCGGCGTGGTCGTCGGTGAACGACGCATCGTTCTCCGCCCCGCCCACATAGACGACGGCCTGGATCTGGTCGGCCCGCAGATGCGGGCTATCGCTGCCGTCGGTGACCAACCCACCGCCGTGGAACGATGCCGCGGCCGCCACCCGGTCTGGAACAAGCCCGGCGACGGTCAACGCCGCGCGACCGCCCATGCAGTAACCGGTGATGCCGAACGTGGTGCCGCTGACTTCGGGCCGAGCACTCAGGTAGTCGAAGTACGCGTTCGCATCCGATGCCCAGCCGTCGGGGCTGATGCTGCCGATGAACGACATCAGGCGCTTGCGCTCGTTGTCGTCGGTGAACGCGGTCTTCATGTCGAACGGTGCCCAGTCACCCTGACGGTAATACACGTCCGGAAGTAGCACCGCGTACCCGGAATCGGCCAGCTTAGCGGCCATGTCGACGAAGGTCTGCCGGAACCCGCCGGCGTCGGGAATCATGACTACGCCCGGCCACGGGCCCTGTCCCTCGGGGGTGAAGAGGCGGACCGGGCAGGAGCCATCGGGGGTGGTGACGGTGTCGCTGATATTCGGCATGCCATCCGTTCTACTCCCCGGGTCTGGACGTATGGTGAACGCGTGCCGATCGTGACGCCGTACGAGGATCTCTTGGGTCTGGTGCTCGAGCAGGGCACAGCCAAATCCGACCGCACCGGCACCGGTACCCGCAGTTTGTTCGGCCATCAGATGCGGTTCGACCTGTCGTCGGGTTTCCCGTTGATCACCACCAAAAAGGTGCATCTGAAGTCGGTGGTGTACGAGCTGCTCTGGTTTCTGCGCGGTGACTCCAACGTCGGCTGGCTGCGGGAGCACGGGGTCACAATCTGGGACGAATGGGCAAGCGACACAGGCGATCTCGGTCCGGTGTACGGGGTGCAGTGGCGATCGTGGCCCACCCCGTCCGGCGAGCACGTTGACCAGATCACCTCGGCGCTGAACCTGCTGCGGACCGATCCGGATTCGCGGCGCATCATCGTGTCGGCGTGGAATGTCGGCGAGATCCCGCAGATGGCACTGGCGCCGTGCCATGCGCTGTTCCAGTTCTACGTGGCCGACGGCCGGCTCAGCTGCCAGCTCTACCAGCGCAGCGCCGATCTGTTTCTGGGCGTGCCGTTCAATATCGCCAGCTATGCGCTGCTGACCCACATGATGGCCGCGCAGTCCGGCCTGGGTGTCGGCGACTTCGTCTGGACCGGCGGCGACTGCCATATCTACGACAACCACGTTGAACAAGTCACCGAGCAGCTGAGCCGCGATCCGCGTGCCTACCCGGAACTTGTTTTGGCTCAACGTGATTCGATCTTTGATTACACCTACGACGACGTCGTTGTGAAGAACTACGATCCACACCCGGCGATCAAAGCCCCCGTCGCTGTATGAGTGGACTCGGCCTGATCTGGGCGCAGTCGACGTCCGGAGTGATCGGGCGCGACGGCGATATCCCTTGGCAGGTACCTGAGGACCTGATCCGCTTCAAGGAGCTCACCGTCGGCCACACCGTGGTGATGGGCCGCCGCACCTGGGATTCGCTGCCGGCGAGGTTTCGGCCGCTGCCGGGACGCAGAAATGTCGTACTGACCCACCAAACTGACATGATCGCCGACGGCGCTACCGTGGTGCACAACCTCGATGACGGATTGACAGATCCGGACACCTGGGTGATCGGCGGCGAGCAGATCTATACGCTGGCACTGCCGCGGGCCAGTCGGTGTGAGGTCACCGAGATCGACATCGAGCTACCGCGCGATGACGGTGACGCGGTGGCCCCGGTGCTCGACGAGATGTGGGTCGGCACGCCGGGAGAGTGGCAGACCAGCAGCGCGGGTGTGCGCTACCGGTTTCATAGCTATAGCCGCAGGTAGAGCGCGTCTCGGCACGTGCCGCATAACGGTGACATACTCGTCGTGGGAGCCGATTCCGGCGGCTTCAGCAGGAGTTTTGGAAGGGGGAATTTGCAGTGGAGCCCGAATCCGCGAGAACGTTTACTCGGCGTTTCCTGGGCTACGAACCGGCCGCGGTCGACGCCTACATCGAGATGCTGGCCACAAAGCAGAAGTTGCTGCTCGACGACGTCGAGAGCCTGAGGACCCGCCTGAAGGGCATCGACGTTGAAGCGGCAGCGCTGCGCACTGAGGTCGACCTCCTGACGGAGACCTCACCGTCGCCGCACGCCGTGCAACAGCGGATGGCGAAAATGCTGCGAAGCGCGGTCGACGATATCTCCGAGATGCGGGCTGAGGCGAAAGCCGAGGCGGCGGCGCTGGTCGCGGAGGCCAAGGCCGAAGCGGAGGCTGAGCAGCAGAAGCACGTAAAACTTTTGGCGGACCTTGGCGAGCAGTTGAAATCGAGAGAAGCCGAGTACGAGAGAGCCAAGGAAAAGCTCGGCGCCGAACTCGACAGGATGAGCGCTGAAACTCAATCGGCGATCGCTGCGGCGTGGCAGGACGCTCAGGAGGAACGTGAGCAGCTTCTGGCCGACGCCAAGCTGGAGGCTGATCACTATCGTGAGCAGGCCCGGCAGGCGGTCGACCAGGCGAGTCAGCAGCGAATCGAGGTCCTGGAGCGGTTGATGGGCGTGTACCGGGACCTGGAATCGGTTCCGGCCACTCTTGAATCGGCTTACCGAGAACTCAAGGACGCCAACGAGGCGAGCGCTGAGTCGCCATCGGACCAGAAAGTCAGCGTTAACTGAGCCCGCGATATTCTCGGGGCCGTGACCCGGCTTGTTAGGCTGACTTCCGCCCACGCGCGGCGGATAGCCGTTGCCGCCCAAGGGTTTAACGAGCCGAGACCGCAGCGCGCTGTCACCCGAGCGCATCTGCGCCGGCTGATCTCGCGGATCCAGGTGCTGCAGCTCGACTCGGTGTCGGTAGCGGTACGGGCTCACTACGCGCCGGTGTTCAGCCGGCTCGGGCCTTACGACCGAGACGTGTTGGACCGGGCGGCGTGGGCCCACAGCACCCGCTCACCCCGGCTGCTGGTGGAGTACTGGGCGCACGAGGCTGCATTGATGGCTATCGACGACTGGCCGCTGATGCGCTGGCGGATGCGCCACTATCGGCACGGCCGATGGGGCACCCACATCGTGAAAGCCAACCCGAAGCTCGCCGACAAAATCGTTGCCGCCATCGCTGAAATCGGGCCGAGCACCGCCGGGCAGATCGAGGCGTATCTATCCACCGCGCCGCGCGGTCCCAGGGGAGATTGGTGGGGGAGCCGCAGTGACACCAAGTGGGTCGCCGAGGCGTTGTTCGCCGCCGGCACCCTCACGACGGCGACCCGGGTCGGGTTCGCCCGGCATTACGACCTCGCCGAAAGAGTGCTGCCGCCAGAGGTGCTGGCCCGCGAGGTCAGCGAAGACGACGCGGTCCGAGAGCTCACGTTGCGGGCCGCCACCGCGCTGGGCGTCGCGACCGAGGCCGACATCCGCGACTATTTCCGGCTGGCCGCCGGGCAGGCCAAGCCGGCGATCGCCAAGCTGGTGGCCGACGGCGAACTGGAAAGGGTGGACGTCGAGGGCTGGTCCAACCCGGCGTATCTGGTTGCGGGACAGACCATTCCGCGACACGACCGCGGCACGGCGCTGCTCTGTCCGTTCGACCCGCTGATCTTCTTCCGTCCGCGGGTCGAGCGACTGTTCGGGTTCCACTATCGGATCGAGATCTACACACCGGCCAACAAGCGGCAATACGGCTACTACGTGTGGCCGTTTCTGCTCGACGGGGAGCTGGTGGGACGGGTCGACCTCAAGGCCGATCGTTCCGCGGACGCATTGCAGGTCGTGGGAGCGTTCGTCGAGGATGGTCGTCCACCGTCGCGGGTGGCCGAAGCGCTGGCCGGTGAATTGCAGACGATGGCGGGCTGGCTGGGATTGACCGGCGTGACGGTGGGTAACCGCGGCAATCTGGCCGGCGAACTTCGGGCCGTCGTTGGCCTCGCGCCTTACTAGACCGTTAACTACGCTGAGCGGATGCCGTGCGAAACACTGCTGGGTGACATAGTTTAAGAATTTGGGCCCTTTGCTGTGCTGACTCCCTGCGCGCTCGAGAAGTTTGTGTCATCGCGAGCGTTCGGCCCGGACAAACCCTACGATAAGTCGGACACTTCGTCTGAGAATAGGACCCGGCTTGCTTCTCAGCTCGCGATTTATGTGCCACGTCGTCTCTCCGACGGCGCCCGTCACGATGGCCTTGGGCCGTGACTACCCCAGTACTTGACTTCGACGGCCGCGTGGTCGACCGGCGAGAGGAGATCGCCGAACTTCGAGCGGCGGTGGAAGAGGCCGGACGGGCCGGCGGAGGATGCACGCTGCTCAGTGGAATCTCGGGGGTAGGCAAGTCGACGCTGATGCAGGCCTTCGGGGCAGAGATCTCCCG
>NZ_DATNJW010000631.1:0-4131 GCF_035603715.1 Mycobacterium sp.
GCGAAAGCGCTTTTCTCCCGGCCGATCTCAGCGCGCGCGATCGACCGCATGTGCACCTCGTCGGGTCCGTCGAAGATGCGCATCGCACGCTGCCAGGCGTACATCCGGGCCAGTACCGTGTCCTCGCTGACACCGGCCGCCCCGTGCACCTGGATGGCGCGGTCGATGACATTGCCGGCCATCTGGGGCGCCACCGCCTTGATCTGAGAGACCAGCAGATGGGCCGCGCGGTTGCCGTGCTGGTCGATCGTCCACGCGGCCTTCTCGCAGAGCAGCCTGGCCTGGTCGATCTCGTTGCGTGACTGGGCAATTGCCTGCTGCACCAGACCCTGGTCGGCCAGCGGCCGGCCGAATGCGATTCTGGTGTTCGCCCGGTTCACCATCAGCGCCAGCGCACGTTCCGCGCCGCCCAGCGCGCGCATGCAGTGGTGGATGCGACCCGGCCCGAGCCGGGCCTGGGCGATCGCGAATCCGGAGCCCTCTTCACCGAGCAGGTTGGTGGCCGGCACCCGGACGTTGTCGTAGATGATCTCGCAGTGCCCAGGCTGGTCCTGGTACCCGAAGACGGTGGTGGAACGCACCACGGTCACGCCCGGTGTGTCGATCGGCACCAGGACCATCGACTGCTGCTGGTGACTGGCGGCCTCGGGGTTAGTCCGGCCCATCACGATCAGGATCTTGCAGCGCGGATCCGCCGCTCCCGACGTCCACCACTTACGGCCGTTGATCACGTAGTCGGCGCCGTCGCGCACGATCGAGGTCTCGATGTTGCGGGCATCGCTGCTGGCGACCGCGGGTTCGGTCATGGAGAAGCCGCTGCGGATCTCGCCGTTCAGCAACGGCTCGAGCCACTTCTTGCTCTGCTCTTCGGTGGCGAACAGGTGCAGGGTCTCCATGTTGCCGGTGTCGGGTGCGGCGCAGTTGAGCGCCTCGGGCGCGATCTCCAGACACCATCCGGTCAGCTCGGCCAACGGCGCGTACTCCAGGTTGGTCAGCCCGGATTCCGCGGGCAGGAACAGGTTCCACAAGCCGACGGCCTTCGCCTTGACCTTCAGTTCCTCGATGATCGGCGGAACGGTGTGATCGTTCGGGCCGACTTCCTCGCGGTGCTTGTCGTACTCGGCTTCGGCGGGGAAGACGTAATCGGTCATGAACTCGCTCAGCCGCTTGTGGTAGTCGCTTGCTTTGGCTGACATCGCGAAGTCCATGACCGTCACGATAAGCCACCCGCGGCGAAGCCACACCGGGGGCAGGATGAACGTTATGACTGACGCTCGCCCGCCCTTGCCACCGTTTACGTTGGAAACCGCGATCCAGAAGGTCCAGGCTGCCGAGGACGCATGGAACAGTCGCGATCCGGACCGGGTCAGCCTGGGCTACACCGTCGACTCGCAATGGCGGAACCGGAGTGAGCACATCGTCGGCCGGGCGGCGATCGTGGCGTTCCTGACCAGGAAATGGGAACGCGAACTCGACTACGCGCTACGCAAGGGCCTGTGGAGTTTCCACGACAACCGCATCGCCGTTCGGTTTCAGTACGAGTGCCGAGACGCTTCCGGCCAGTGGTGGCGCAGCTACGGCAATGAATTGTGGGAGTTCGACGAGGCCGGCTTGATGGGCCGACGGGAGGCCAGCATCAACGACGTCGCGATCGACGAGTCCCAGCGGCGATACTTCGGACCACGGACCCCAGCGGAGCACGGCCAGGACTTTCCACTTTGGTGACCGGTTAGGGTTGTTGCCGATCTACCGGGGTAGGGAGTACAGGAAGTAGATGCGCACGCCATGACAGAAACGCAGACGACGGTCGGCGTGGTTGCCGAGTCGGGGGATGACGAGCGACGGGTCGCGCTGGTCCCGAAGGCAATCGCGCCGCTGGTGAATAGTGGGGTTGCGGTCGTAGTCCAGTCGGGTGCGGGCGAGCGAGCGTTGCTTCCCGACGCGTTGTACACCGAGGCCGGGGCCACCATCGGCGATGCCTGGGCGGCTGACATCGTCGTCAAGGTCGCACCGCCGACCGCCGAAGAGGTCGGCAAGCTGCACAGCGGCCAGACGCTGATCGGTTTCTTGGCGCCCCGCAATGCGGACAACGCGATCGGCGCGCTCAAAGCGGCGGGCGTGCAGGCGTTCGCACTGGAGGCCATTCCGCGGATATCGCGGGCACAGGCGATGGACGCGCTGTCGTCGCAGGGCAACGTCGCTGGATACAAGGCGGTCCTGCTGGCGGCCTCGGAGTCGACCCGGTTCTTCCCGATGCTGACCACCGCGGCCGGAACCGTGAAGCCGGCCACCGTGCTGGTGCTCGGCGTCGGCGTGGCCGGGCTGCAGGCCCTGGCGACGGCGAAACGGCTGGGTGCCCGGACTACCGGATATGACGTGCGGCCGGAGGTGGCCGACCAGGTGCGCTCGGTTGGTGCGCAATGGCTGGACGTCGGCATCGACGCCGCGGGCGAGGGCGGCTATGCCCGTGAGCTCACCGACGACGAACGGGCGCAGCAACAGAAGGCGCTGGAGGACGCGATCAGCGGGTTCGACGTGGTGATCACCACGGCCCTGGTCCCGGGCCGGCCGGCACCCAAGCTGGTGACCGCGGCCGCGGTCGAGGCGATGAAGCCCGGCAGCGTGGTCGTTGACCTGGCCGGCGAAACCGGCGGCAACTGCGAGCTCACCGAGCCGGGACAGGTCGTCGTCAAACACGACGTCACGATCGCCTCACCGCTGAACCTGCCGGCGACCATGCCCGAGCACGCCAGCGAGCTCTACAGCAAGAACATCACCGCGCTGCTGGACCTGCTGATCACCGACGGCGCGCTGGCCCCGGACTTCGACGACGAAGTCATCGCGGATTCATGTGTCACCCGCGAGACAGGTAAGGACTCCTAAATGCACGGGATGTACGACGAACTGCTGTCCAACCTGGCGATCCTGGTGTTGTCGGGATTCGTTGGGTTCGCGGTGATCTCGAAAGTGCCCAACACGCTGCACACGCCGCTGATGTCGGGCACCAACGCCATCCACGGCATCGTCGTGCTCGGCGCGCTGGTGGTGTTCGGCGAGGTCGAGCACCCGTCGCTGGCGGTGAAGATCATCCTGTTCGTGGCCGTCGTGTTCGGCACGCTGAACGTCATCGGCGGCTTCATCGTCACCGACCGGATGCTCGGCATGTTCAAGGGCAAGAAGAAGCCTGTGCCGGCGAAAGCGGAAGACGCGGTCGCCAAATGAACTACCTGGTAATCAGCCTCTACGTCATCTCGTTCGCGCTGTTCATCTATGGCTTGATGGGCCTGACCGGACCCAAGACCGCGGTGCGCGGCAACCTGATCGCCGCGGTCGGCATGGCGCTGGCCGTGACGGCAACGCTGATCAAGATCCGCCATACCGACCAGTGGGTATGGATCATCGCCGGTCTGGTGGTGGGCGTCGTCTTGGGCGTCCCGCCGGCCCGCTTCACCAAGATGACTGCCATGCCGCAGCTGGTGGCGTTCTTCAACGGCGTCGGCGGTGGCACGGTCGCGCTGATCGCGCTCGCCGAATTCATGGAGACGAAGGGCTTTTCAGCCTTCGAACACGGTGAGTCGCCGACCGTGCACATCGTGGTGGCGTCATTGTTCGCCGCGATCATCGGGTCGATCTCGTTCTGGGGCTCGATCATCGCGTTCGGCAAGCTGCAGGAGATCATCTCCGGATCGCCGATCGGCTTAGGCAAGCTGCAGCAGCCGATCAACCTGCTGCTGCTGATCGCGGCGATCGCCGCCGCGATCGTCATTGGTCTGGGCGCACGTCCCGACACCGGCGGGGTGTCGCTGTGGTGGATGATCGGCCTGCTGGCCGCAGCGGGTGTCCTGGGCTTGATGGTGGTGCTGCCGATCGGCGGCGCCGACATGCCCGTGGTGATCTCACTGCTCAACGCGATGACCGGGCTGTCGGCCGCGGCGGCGGGCCTGGCGCTCAACAACACCGCGATGATCGTTGCCGGCATGATTGTCGGCGCGTCCGGTTCGATCCTGACCAACTTGATGGCCAAGGCGATGAACCGTTCCATCCCCGCTATCGTCGCCGGCGGGTTCGGCGGCGGCGGTGTGGCGCCGGGCAGCGGCGACACCGGCGACAAGCATGTGAAGGCGACTTCGG
>NZ_DATNJW010000632.1:0-5071 GCF_035603715.1 Mycobacterium sp.
GCCAGAATGCTGTCCGCCGATGGCCGATGCAAGACCTTCGACGCCGCGGCAAACGGCTATGCGCGCAGTGAAGGCTGCGGGATTCTGGTCCTCAAGCGGCTCAGCGATGCCGAGCGCGACGGGGATCCGATCTGTGCGGTCATCACGGGCAGCTCGGTCAATCAGGACGGCGCGTCCAGTGGTCTGACAGTGCCCAACGGTGGTGCACAGCAACGCCTTATCGCCGCAACGCTGGCTCGCGCCGGTGTTGAGGGCCGGGATGTCGATTACCTCGAGGCGCACGGCACCGGCACCTCTCTGGGCGACCCGATCGAGGTGCAGGCCGCCGCGGCCGCCTACGGTATCGGCCGTGACCCGAACAGTCCGCTGCTGATCGGATCGGCGAAGACCAACATCGGGCACCTCGAATCGGCAGCGGGAATCGCCGGTTTGATCAAGGTCGTGTTGTCGTTGCAGCACGAAGTTCTGCCGCAGAACCTGCATTTCGAGAACCCGTCGCCGCACATTCCATGGGACTCGTTGCCGGTCCGCGTAGTGGACAAGGCTATTCCGTGGCTGACCAACGGCAAGCCGCGCCGCGCCGGAACAAGTTCCTTCGGTTTCTCCGGCACCAACGCGCACGTCCTCATCGAGGAAGCTCCACCGAAATCTGCAGTCGCAGAGGATGTCTCGCCCGAAGACGGCGCGCCGGAACATGCCTACGAGCAAAAGTCGGTCAGCGTGCTACCGCTGTCGGGCCGATCAGCGGAGGCGCTGACGGCGTTGGCGCAGCGATACGCAACCTGGTTGGAAGCGCGCCCCGAGGCCGACATCACCGATGTGTGCTTCACCGCCGGAGTGGGGCGGTCGCACTTCGAACACCGCGCCGCGCTCGTCGTGGACTCGGTTGAGGGCGCTCGTAAGCTGTTGGTCGGCTTGGCCGAGAATCGGCTGGGATCGGGTGCGGTGCGTGGCGTATGCGGTGACCCGCCGAAGACGGCGTGGTTGTTCACCGGCCAGGGCAGTCAGTACCCGGGCATGGCGCGGGAATTGTTCGACACCGAGCCGGTATTCGCCGACACCGTGAAGCAATGCGCGGACGCTGTCGACGGGCTGCTGCCGCGCCCGTTGCTGGAGGTCCTGTTCGACACCGAGGGTGAGGCCCGAGAAACACTGCGGCACACCTCCTTTGCTCAGCCGGCGCTGTTCGCCATCGAGATGGGTCTGGCCCGGTTGTGGCAATCCTGGGGCATCGAGCCCGACGTGGTGCTCGGTCACAGCGTGGGTCAGTACGCGGCGGCGTGCGTGGCCGGAGTGTTCACCCTCGAGGACGGCGCACGACTGATGGCCGAGCGCGGCCGCCTGTTCGGCAATCTGCCCGAGGGCGGCCGGATGGTGGCGGTGTTCGCCGAAGCCCAGCAAGTGGAGCGCCTCGCCGACGAATTCCCGCAGATTTCGGTAGCCGCGTACAACGGCCCCAACACGGTGCTGTCCGGTCCGGCCGCGGATCTGGAACAGATTGTTGCCCGGCTGACCGGTGACCAAATCCGCTGCACCTGGCTGGACACCAGTCACGCCTTCCACTCCGAGCTATTGGAGCCGGCGCTTGACGAATTCGAGTCGTACGCGAGGGGTTTCGAATTCGCCACTCCGAGCCTGCCTCTGGTGTGCAACCGCACCGGCGCAGTCCTCACCGCGGAAACTCCGCTGGATGCAAAATATTGGCGCCGGCATTCCCGGCAGCCGGTGCAGTTCGCCGAAAGCGTGCAGACCGTGGCGCAGCTTGGCTGCTCGGTGTTGATGGAGATCGGTCCGCAACCAATTCTGACCGGCGCTGCGCTGCAGGCCTGGCCGGAGTCTTCGGCCGCTCCGCAGGCGATCGCTTCCCTGCGCAAGGGCACCGATGCCCAGCATCAGATCGCCGAAGCACTGGCCGCGACGTATGTCTCCGGGCATCGGCCTGAGTTCACCGCGCTGCACCATCAGCCACGGCGCAGGTTCGAACTGCCCACCTATCCTTTCCAGCGCCGTCGTTACTGGCCCAAGACTTCCGACATGCGCACCGATGGTGCCCCCGCATCCGGAATCCTGGGTAGCGCCAAGGATCTCGCTTCCGGCGACGCCGTCTACACCAGCCGATGGTCCACCAAGACTCAGCCGTGGCTGGAGCATCACGTCATCTACGGCACCGTCGTCGTTCCGGGCGCGACCTACGCGGCGATGGCCCTCGCCGCGGTCGGGGCGCCGGCACAGGTGCGCGAGGTCTTCTTCTACGAGCCGATCATCTTGCCCAACAAGAGTTCCCGTGAGGTGCAGCTGACCGTGCATCCGGTCGAGGACGGTGGATGGACCTTCCAGGTACACAGCCGCCCGTACGGTGAGCGTGAGGCTGAGTGGTCGTTGAACGCCGATGGCCGGATCGCCTCCGGTCTCGAGGACGCGCCGGCACCGGAGCCGACAGACTCCATCGACGCCGCGTGCGAGCGGCTGGGCCGGACGCGTCCGCAACAGCTGTTCGACACCTTCGCCGACATGGAACTCGCCTGGGGACCCACCTGGTCCACGTCGCTCAAATCGCTGTGGGCCGGCGACGGTGAGGCGGTCGGCGATGTCGCGATCGGCGACGAGCTCGCCGAACAGCTTGGTACCGAGCCGATCCACCCGGTCCTGCTCGACCTGTGCACAGGTGTCGCTTTCCCGGCCTTCCCCGCGGTGCTCGCGGCGACCGAGGACGGCGGACCCATGGCCGATCTCTTCTTGCCGCTGCGGTATGGGCGAGTGGTGCTGCGCGAGCGGATGCCTAAGCGGTTCTATTGCCGCGCGCGGTGGCAGTCTGGCGGTGTCGACAGCGAAACCCAGGTCTTCGACCTCGATTTCGTGGATCGGGACGGTCGACAGCTGGGCGAAATTCGCGACTTCGCGGTGAAACGCGCGCCCCGAGAGGCGTTGTTGCGCGGGCTCGGCGGCGATGCCACCCGCAACCTGTACACGCTTGGCTGGCAGGAGATGCCGGCGCCGGAGTCGGGCAACGCCGCCGAAGGCACCTGGCTGACTGCTGGATTCGACGAGCTGGCGGCCGGCTTGCCGGGTGGTGTCTCGTTGGACCGTACGGCGGATTCGGCGGCGTGGCAGCGGGCGTTCGCGCAGGCTGAGGATCGCGGTGCGCCGGTGTCCGGCATCGTCTGGCGCAGTGCCGGGCGGCCCAGCGCTGAAGAGTCCGCCGCCGATTTCGCGCAGCGGGCCGAGGCCGAGATCGCCGAATTGCTCGGCGCCGTGCACACGGCCCAAGGCGGCGAGGTGAAACTTCCCGGCGGACTGTGGATCATCACCGAACGGGCCGTGGCGACCGAACCTGGCGAGCCGGTCGACCCGGTGCAGTCGGCGCTGTGGGGATTCGGGCGCACCATCATCACCGAACAGCCGGCCCTGCGTTGCCGGCTGATCGACTACGACAACATCGATGACGCCGCGCGCTCGCTGGCGGGCCTACTGGGTGCGCCCGTCGAGGAACCCGAACTCGCTCTGCGTCAAGGAAAGTACCTGGTGCCGCGACTGCTGCCATGGGCGCGCGACGGCCACCTCCCGGTACCCAGTGCGGCCGATTACATCCTGGACGTGACCGAACGTGGCGCGATCGAC
Source organism: Mycobacterium sp. (assembly GCF_035603715.1). Classification (GTDB taxonomy): domain Bacteria; phylum Actinomycetota; class Actinomycetes; order Mycobacteriales; family Mycobacteriaceae; genus Mycobacterium. The sequence continues at coordinate 3,619 of NZ_DATNJW010000632.1, forward strand.
AACCTTCATCTGGTCGAGCTTGACGTGCCACAGCCCAGCGCGGGCCAGGTGCAGATCCGGGTGGAGGCCGCCGGCCTGAACTTCCGGGATGTGCTCAACGTGCTCGGCCTGTATCCGGGCGATCCGGGGCGGATCGGTGGTGGTGACCTCTCCGGCATCGTCACTGAGCTTGGTACGGGCGTTACCGGATTCGAGGTTGGCCAGCGCGTCTTCGGCTTCATGCCGGGGTCGTTCTCCACCCGGGTCAATGTGCCTGCCGATTTCCTGTCTCCGGTGCCGAATGGGATCAGCGCGGTTGGGGCGGCGACGGTACCCGCCGGCGCACTCACGTCCCGGCTTGCGTTCGACTGGGCGAAGGTGGGGCCCGGCGACCGGGTGCTCATCCACGCCGCCAGTGGTGGCGTGGGTCTGGCAGCGATTCAGTTGGCCCAGCAGGCGGGTGCGACCGTCTTCGCCACCGCCAGCACCTATAAGCGTGATGCGGTACGCAAGATGGGTGTGCAGCACGTATACGACTCGCGCAGTACGGACTTCGCGGATCAGATTCTCGCGGACACCGGGGGTGCCGGCGTCGACGTCGTGCTCAACAGCCTGACGAACGAAGGGTTCATCGAAGCGACGGTGCGGGCGACCGCGCAAGGCGGCCGGTTCGCCGAAATCGCCAAGCGGGACATCTGGACCCGCGAGCAGATGGCAGCGGCCCGGCCCGATATCGATTACGAGATCATCGCGCTGGACGTGACCATCGCCGAAGAACCCAAGCGCACGGGGAGCTTGCTGGCAGAGTTGGCGGACAGCATGGCCCGCGGCGAGCTGGCGCCACTGGCTGCCGAGGTCTACCCGCTGACGGAAGCGAAGACTGCGTTCCGTCGCATGCAGCAGGCACGACACATCGGCAAGATCGTGCTGCAGATGCCGAAACCGCTTCAGCCGCGCGGCGATCGAAGCTATCTGATCACCGGCGGACTCGGTGCACTCGGCCTGTACACGGCAGCCCACCTGGCCCAACTCGGGGCCGGTGACATCGTGTTGACCAGTCGCCGCGAGCCGGACGCGGAGGCGCAACGGACGATCGAGGAGATCACCGAGCGCCACAAGTGCCGCATCCACACCTTCGCCGCCGACGTCGGCGACGAGGCGCAGGCCAGGAGCCTGATGGAGCGAATCCGGGCGGAGTTGCCCCCGCTCGGCGGCGTGGCCCACTTGGCGGGCGTGCTCGACGATGCGCTGATTTCACAACAGAGCCCGGAACATTTCCGGACGACGTTGGCGCCCAAAGCTTTCGGCGCCTATCACCTCGACCGCTTGACCAAGAACGACGATCTTGAGTTCTTCGTCGTGTACTCGTCGGCCTCGAGCGTGATCGGCTCGCCCGGCCAGGCGAACTACGCGACTGCCAATGCGCTGCTCGACGGGCTGGTTGCGGATCGCAGGGCGCAAGGCCTTCCCGCGA
>NZ_DATNJW010000633.1:0-5245 GCF_035603715.1 Mycobacterium sp.
CTGTGACGCCACCCGAGGGCTGCACGCCCACCACATCCGGCATTGGGAAGACGGCGGCCCGACTGAGCTGGCCAACCTGGTATTGCTGTGTCCTTATCACCACCGGCTGCACCACCGCGGCGTCATCACCATCACCGGACCCGCCGACGCGCTCACGGTCACCGACAACGACGGTCAGTCACTAAGCCCGGGATCGCTGGCGCGCCCACCAACCCGACCCCCGCCCGCTGTCCCACCGTGGCCCGGGCCCACCGGCGAGCGCGCCGACTGGTGGTGGTATCAACCCTTCCAACCCCAACCACCACCGTCAAACAACTAGCCGCGTCGAGATCGACGAGGCCGCAACGAAGTTCGAGTGGCCTGGTGGCCCGCGTCGATTTCACGCACAAAAGCTAACGGGCCTGCGGCACGTCGTCGGGCGTGCGCGGCAGCGCGTACAACGCCATCCGGCGGTTGCTCATGTCGTGCTCGCCGAGGAAGGCGCAGCCGGCGTATTCACACAGCCGTCGCGCCGAGGTATTGCGGTGGTCGGGGTCGAACATGATTCGGCGACAACGGGGTTCGACGTCGAAGACGCTCGCAACAATGCGCGGCAGCAGGAACGGGCCGAGACCCTTGTTGACGACTGACAGCTCGGCGATGGCCGCGTGCAGGCCTACATCGTAGGGATCGGCGTCATACCGCGTTGCGATGGAATCCTTTGCGGCGCGGTAAACCTCGACGTATCCGCCGTCCTCGCCGTGCATGCTGCCGATGAATGGGCGCGAGTAGTTGCCTGCGCGCTGCGCGCGTAGGTAGTCGCGCCACCGCGTTACCGGCCAGGCCGACTCCCATGCCTCGACCAGGTGCGGCATGTTCATCCATCGCGAGATCATGTCCGCGTCGGCGTCGGGATCGACCAAGCGCAGTGCGTAGGGCTCGGCCAGCACCGGCGTGGGCGGCGGGGGAGCGTCGCGCACGTCGTCGCTGAGTCCCTCGGTCAACTCCCGGGGCAGGATCACCAGTGATTCGCGCCGTGTGGTCATCGACCGCCGCCGGGTGGGCCGGCGAAGGCCTGCGCGATCGTCAGCCAGCGCGACGCGTCGTCGCCGGTGGCCGTCACATCCAGCTCGCGCAGCGGGCGGCGCTGGGTGACCAGAAAGCAGAAGTCTTCGGCGGACCCGGTGACCCGCTGCGCCGCATCGGCCGGCCCCCACGACCAGGTACTGCCGTCGGGGGCCCGCAACTCCACCCGGAACGGATCGCTCGGCGGCTGCTGGCCGTTGATGCCGAACGCGAAATCCCGGGTCCGCACCCCGATGTGCGCGATCGAGCGCAGCCGGGCGGTAGCCGGTCGCGTCACGCCGAGGGCGTCGGCAACGTCTAGGCCGTGCGCCCAGGTCTCCATCAGCCGGGCCGTCGCCATCGACGGGCCGCTCATCGGCGGGCCGAACCACGGCAGCTTGCGTCCCTCGGCGACGGTGAGCAGCGCATCGTGCAGCCGGGTACGGGTGCGCCGCCAGTCGGCCAGCAACTCGGCGGGCGGAACGGCCGCCAGCTCATCGGCCGCGGTGTTGACGAAACCAAGCGGGTCCTCCACCGCGGTCTTCACCACATCGGCGAACGCGTCCTCGTCGGTGACCGCCACCAGGGCGCCGCGGTCGGTCCACAACAGGTGCCCGATCTGGTGGGCGATCGTCCACCCCGCGGCGGGCGTCGGCTCCGCCCAGCGCGCATCCTCGAGCGGCGCGACCAGCGCGTCGAGCTCATCGCTTTCGGCGCGTAGGTCGTCGACAATCTCTGACAGGTCGGCCATCTGCGTACTTTAACGATTCGCTCCGCGGCCGACGACGGTGTGCACGGCCAGCCCGCACAGATACACCGCGGCGCCGGCCACGATCAGCGCGGGAGAGTGGCCGTTGCTCGGGATGACGATCGCCGCAGCGGTGATCGCGGCGATGAACGCCACCCAGAACAGCGAATCCTGCACCGCGAACACGTGGCCGCGCAGGGCGTCGTCCACATCGATCTGAATCGCGGTGTCGGCGCACAGCTTGACCACCTGGCCGGCTCCGCCCAGCAAGAAGCCGCATGCCACCAGCACCCACAGGCGCATACCGATGCCGGCGATCTCGAAGGCCGCCGCGATCGCCAGGGCACCGTTGGCCGTGGCGTAGCGCCCCCAGCGGCGTACCGCGGCCGGGGTGACCAGGTTCGCCAGAAACGACCCGGCGCCCGCCGCGGCGACGAACAGCATCGCGCTGCCCAGCGCGGAGACCGCGGCCGTATCGCGGCTGCGCACCAGCAACAGCACCACCAGGGAGTTGATGCCGAACACCATCCGGTGCGCGGCCAACCCGGAAAGGGTGGCGGCGACGGTGGGACGCTGCAGCACGGTGCGCACACCGTGCAGCCATCCGGTGATGACGGCGTAGAGGACCGATCCATGGATCGCCCGCGAGGTGTCGTCGGGCCCCAGCACGTGGGCCGGGAATCGCAGCGACAGCAGCAGCGCGATCAGCAACGGGACGATCACCAGGAAGATGATCGACGCGGCCCCGCTGTCGCCCGAGCCGAAGATCGCGCGCGGCACCAGCATGAAGTTGGCGCCGAGGAAGGCCGCGACCGCGCCGACCGCCGACGCGATCGAGTTCATCGTGACGACCTGCTCGCGGGGCACCACGTCCGGCAGGGCGGCCGAGAGCCCCGAACCGACGAACCGGGCGAGGCCGTTGACCACCAGCGCGCCGCACAGCACCAGCACATTGCCGGCACCGACCGCCAGGCAGATTCCCACGATCGCCACCGACACCACCCGGCCGACGTTGGCGGCGATCAACACCAGGCGGCGGTCCCAGCGGTCCATCAACGCACCGGCGAACGGGCCGAGCAGCGAATACGGCAGAAACAACACGGCGAACGCCGCGGCGATCGCCAGCGGGCGGGTGGCGCGCTCGGGATTGAACAGCAACGCGCCCGCCAGACCCGCCTGAAACAGGCCGTCGCCGAACTGGCTTGCCGTCCGCAACTCCAGCAGCCGCCAAAAGTCGGGCAGGTTGCGCACCGAACGCCAGACAGCGACCGCCGCGTGCGGATGAGTCACTGCACCTACTTCCGAAAGGCATGGGGCTCGGCAGCCGCGAACCGAGCGTTCAGGCGCCTGTTAACAACAGTACAAATTCCTCGCAGCGCACCGCTTGTTCGCCACGGTGGTCGGGCCCGGATGCCATGATGGGAGGGTGGCGCAGTCCGAAGATCCAGAAGACTATGTTGCCCCCACCGCACACCGAGTGCGAGCGGGCACGTTGCTTCTGGCCAACACGGATCTGCTCGAGCCGACGTTCCGCCGCAGCGTGATTTACATCGTCGAGCACAATGACGGAGGCACCCTGGGCGTCGTGCTCAACCGTGCCAGCGAGACCGCGGTCTACAACGTATTGCCGCAGTGGGCGCAGATCGCGGCGAAACCGAAGACGATGTTCATCGGCGGACCGGTCAAGCGCGATGCGGCGCTGTGCCTGGCGGTGCTCCGGGTGGGTGCGACGCCCGACGACGTGCCAGGTCTGCGCCATGTGGCCGGCCGGACGGCGATGGTCGATCTCGACGCCGACCCCGAGTCGATCGCCCCGCTGGTCGAGGGTGTCCGGATCTTCGCCGGATACTCCGGCTGGACCATCGGCCAGCTCGAGGGTGAGATCGAGCGCGACGACTGGATTGTGTTGTCGGCGTTGCCCTCTGACGTTCTCGTCCAGCCGCGGGTAGACCTGTGGGGCCGGGTGCTGCGCCGTCAGCCGCAGCCGCTGTCGATGCTGGCCACCCACCCGATCGACGTCAGCCGCAACTAAGCGGCCACGGCGGGCTCGTCGTCGAGGGAGTCCCGGGACAGTCTGCTCGCAATCACCGAGCACACCACCAGCTGGATCTGGTGAAAGATCATCAGCGGCAACATGATCACCCCGACGGTGGCGGCCGGGAAGAACACCAGCGCCATCGGAAGACCCGACGCCAGGCTCTTTTTCGAGCCACAGAACAGCAGCACGATGCTGTCGCCGCGATCCAGTCCGGCCACTCGGCCGACCAGCCACGTGAAGGCCAGCACCACCGCCAACAGCACGGTGTTGACCACAGCGACGATCGCCAGTTGCCAGGCGTTGACACTGCGCCAGATGTGCTCGACCATGCCCATCGAGAACGCGGTGTAGACGACCAACAGGATCGAGCCGCGGTCGACGGCTTTGGTCAACACCGTGTGCCGGGCAACCCAGTCGGCGATCCACGGCCGCATCAGTTGACCCGCCACGAACGGCAGCAGCAGTTGCACCACGACGTCGCGGACCGCGGTGGCGTCCATGCGGGCTCCGCCGCTGGTGTTCATCAGCAGCACGACGAGCAACGGGGTCAGCGCGATCCCGACGATGTTCGACAGCGATGCGCTGACCAGCGCGGCCGAGACATTGCCTCGCGCAATCGACGTGAAGGCGATCGAAGACTGCACGGTCGACGGGACGAGACACAGGAATAGCAGCCCGTTGTACAGGTCGAGGTTCAGCAGCCAGGGAACCAGGCCGCGGGCGGCCAGCCCGAGCAACGGGAAGACCACGAACGTGGTGGCCAAAACCAGCAGATGCAGCTGCCACCGTTTGACGCCCTGCCAGGCCTGCTGCGGAGACAGCCGGGCGCCGTACAGCCAAAACAGCAGCGCGATAACCACTTTGGCGGCCACCGACATGACGTCGGAAAAGGCGCCGCGGGCCGGAAACAGCGCGGCCAGCGCGACCGTGGCGGCCATGGCCAGCAGGAAAGTGTCAATCGGCAGCGCCGAGAGCTTTTTCAGCACAAGGGTGTACCGGTCAGTGGCAGGCCAGGGTGCAGGCCGCACAGGACCCGCTACAGGTGGCCTCGGCCTCTTCGCGGCGCAGTGCGTAGCGCGCGGTCTGATAGGAGCCGGCGGCCACGGTACCGAGGGCGCCGACGACGCACACGCAGATCACCGGCACTGCGGTAGCCACGGGTGCAGCCAGTGCCACCGCGCCTCCGGCGGCCAGCATGATCGCGCCGGCCAGCTGCGGTGGCGCAACCGAGCGCATGATCACCCCGACGGTGCCGGTGCCGGCGGGACGGACCAACGACCGCAGTCCGAGTACGGCCATTACCACCGCCGCGCTCACGCACAGCACTCCCGCGATCAGCATGGGGGCCACAATACGAGGCCGCTCCGGCCCCGGCGCGACGCCCTAGTGCGACAGTGCCTGAGGCGGAGCGACCA
>NZ_DATNJW010000634.1:0-3940 GCF_035603715.1 Mycobacterium sp.
CGGATGTTGACGTCGATGATGGCGTTCCACTGCTCCAGCGTCAGCAGTTCGGTGTCTCCGCCCCAAGCGATTCCGGCGTTGTTGAACATCAGGTCGAGCCGTCCGGCGCGGGCGACGACGGCGTCGACGGCGGCCTTCACCGCGGCCGGGTCGGTGACGTCGAGGATGGCCGATGTCGCTGACCCGGGACCGGGCAAGCTCTCGACGGTGCGGGCCGCCGCGGCGCCGTCGACGTCGGTGCAGACCACGTCGGCGCCCGCGGCGACCAGTGCACGGCACAGCGCGGCGCCGATGCCGGAGCCGGCGCCGGTGACGATGGCGTGCTTGCCGGCGAAAGCCCTTGCAGCCCTGGAGCTCACTGCGCGGCCAGCTTCATCACGTGGCTCATCAGGTCGGGGTAGCGCTTCATGTGCGCACCGCCGTTGAGGTCGAGCACCTCGCCGGTCAGCCACGGCGCCTTGGACAGGAACACCACGGCGTCGGCGATGTCTTCGGGAGTTCCGGCCCGGCCCAGCGGTGTATTCTCGACGTAGTCGTCGACGACGCCGGGGATGTGGGTGGCCGGCTCGGTGAGCGGGGTGTGCACGAATCCGGGTGCGACCGCGTTGACCCGAATCCCTTGCGGCGCAAGCTCGAGCGCGGCAACTTGGGTCAGCATCGACAACCCCGCCTTGGCCGCGCAGTAGGCGCTCATCGCGGCGGCGGGCTGGCGCCCGTTCAGCGAGCTGATCGACACCAGCGCCCCGCCCTTGCCCAGTCGCGGTGCGGCGTGCTTGATCACCAGGAAGGCGCCGGTGAGGCAGACGTCGACGACCGAGCGGAAGTCTTCGGCGGGCAGTTCGGTGATCAGCCCGAGGCTGCTGTAGCCGGCCGTGTTGACGACGACGTCGAGCGCGCCGGCCTGGTCGAACAGCGCGCGCACCGAATCCTCGTCGGTGACCTCGACCGTAGCGGCGCTGTGGGGATCGCCGAGTTCGGTTGCGACGGAACGTGCTCCGTCGGCGTTGCGGTCAGCGACGATCACCCGGCAGCTGTCGATAGCCAGCGCATGGGCGACTGCCTTGCCGATGCCGGAAGCGCCGCCGACGACGACAGCGGTTCGTTTAGTCATACGTCGCCCCCGTCGGGTCGTGGGTCATTCCATTTCGCCTCGATAACGCCCCACGGGTCGGCGTAGCGGCCGGGGTAGCGGAAATACGGTGAGCGGCGTTTGAGCAGCGCACGGGTCAGCGGGGCGCCGAGCCGCGCCGGGTAGCGGCGCCAGCCCATTCGCTCGGCGGTGTCGGCCAGCAGCTGCGGCCACGAAATCCGCTGGAAATGCAGGGCTTCCGCGGATCGCGTGGTGTCCATCCAGTCGGTGCCGAACCAGTCCTCGTTGATGTTCGGGTTACCCTTGCGGCCGGTGGGTATTCCGCCGACCAACCCGATCGCGGCCGCCATCGACGGGGCGATGTCGCCCTGGACCAGCCGGTGCGACTCGTCGCCGCCGATCAGCAGCGTCTCGCCCAGCACCGGTGCGGTGGTCGCCTCGACGAAGGCGTATGCGACATCGCGCACGTCGACGGTCTGGATCCGGCCATCGATGGGCAGCGACGCCTCGAAGTAGATGGTGTCCAGGTCAAGGTCGAGGCGCGGCTCGGCGGTCAGCACGCCGCCCAGCCGCAGCACCACCCAGTCCAGTCCCGATGCGCGCACCAGCTTCTCGGCCGCCGCCTTGTGGGCGCCGTAGATGTCCGAGGGCCGTAGCGGGGTGTCTGCGGTGAGCACGTCGCTGATGCGATGCGGGTTGCGGGCGCCGTAGGCCGCGACGCTGGAGGCCTGGACGAAGCGTGGCGGTGCCGGCAGTGCGGCGGCGGCGTCGACGAGATATCCCGTCGCGTCGACGTTGACCCGACGGGCCAGGGCCGGGCGGGCGTAGCAGACCGGCGGGATGATCGCCGCCAGGTGAATGATCGCCGATGGCGACACTTCGCGCAGCAGCGCGCCGACCGCATCGGGATTGGTGAGGTCGGCCCAACGCACCTCGGTGGACGGTATCCGGTCAGCCGCTTGGCGATTGGCCGGCACATCAACGTCGGTGGCGATGACGTGACGACCATCGACCATCAGCTGTCGCACGGTTTCCGAGCCGACCAGTCCGAACGCCCCTGTCACGAGCACAGTTTCGGCGGTCATCCGTGCCGCTCCTTCGCGTCGCGTCGCTTGGCATCATCGCCGGCGTGCATGGCGCATTACGCTACACGCCGACGCGGAATATGCCGTCTATTCGGCTACGCGGTCGCGACAACGGCCACCGGTGCGGGACTGGCGGCGGCTCTCATCTGGTCGAACAACTCGGTGTAGTAGGGCAGGCACTCGGTCATCGCCTGCTCGGTGGTGAACAGCGGCCGATAACCGAGATCGCGGGCGGCTTTGTCGACCGAGAAGTAGTTGTCCAGATACAGCCGCTCGACGGCCAGCGGCTCCAACAGGGGCGGCGGGAACCCGAACCGGAAATGCAGCCGCTGCCAACCCAGCATCGCCGCGCGCACCGCGGCGCCGGAAATCCGCAGCCGTGGGAGACGCTTTCCACATGCCGCGATCACCGGGCGGGTGAACTCGAACATGTTCACCGGTTCGGCGTCGTTGATGAAGTACGCCTGCCCGGGCGCGGTGCCACCAGGGACCAGGTGTTGTGCGGCCAGGATGAAACCGTGAATCAGGTTGTGCACGTAGGAGTTATCCAGACGGGCGGCCTTGCGGCCGACCAGCACCTTGACGTGGCCGGCCAGCACGCTTTCGAACACCTTGCGGAACATCGTCTGATCGCCGCGGCCCCAGATTCCGCTCGGCCGAATCGCACACGTCAGAAGCCCGTCAATTCCGTTCTGGGACAGTACGAATCGCTCGGCCACCACTTTGGTCTCGGTGTAGAGATCGTTGAAACGATCGGTGTAGGGCAACGTCTCGTCTCCACCGGAGATGCGCTTGCCGCCCATCACCACGCTGTTGGACGAGGTGTAGACGAACCGTTTCACCCCGGCGGCCTGCGCGGCGCGCACCAGGTTCTTGGTTCCCTCGACGTTGACGGCGAAACTGCGCTGCCGGTACTCCTCGGTGACCGACGCGCCACCCATCAGCTCGATGAGCGCCGCGGTGTGAAAGACGGTGTCGATCCCGGAGACGGCGCCCGCGACGATCTCAGGGTCGCAGATGTCGCCCTGCAGCACTTCCAGGCCCGGCTGGGCGGGCAGTGGGGAGGGTGCCCGGTCGAAGGATCGCACCTGGTAACCCTGATCGAGCAGGGTGGTTACCAGGTTGGCGCCGACGAAGCCGGAGCCGCCGGTGACGAGCACTCGGCCCAGCGTGGCGGTCGGCGAAGTTCCAGAAATCTCAATCATGCCGCCGAGAATAACTGAAACGTGTTCCAGTTTCGAATAAATTCCCGAGAAATGGTTGCGATGTCAAGAATCGTCAGGCTCGCCGGCGGCCAACGCGTCGGCCACCCGCTTACGTGCACCAGCTAAGTGCTCCTCGCATCGTTTAGCCAGCTGTTCGCCTCTTTCCCACAGCTGTAGCGATGCATCCAGGTCGAGTCCGCCCTGCTCCAGGAGCCGCACAACCTCGATCAGCTCGTCACGGCATTTTTCATACCCGAGCTGACTAATAGGTGTAGCTCCGTCACTCGCCATCGGCCGGCCCCTCACTCGTCGCCACGATCGCGCCATCGCCGACCCGCACCCGCAGCCTGGTCCCGGCCGGGGCATCGCCAACGGATCGCAACACCGCAGCCGAACCGGCGGCACCAACCGTCTGCACGACGGCGTAGCCGCGGGCCAGGGTGGCCGCCGGACCCAGCGTCGCCAGCCGGGCCGACAGGTGACCGACGCGCTCGGCCTGCACGTCGATCAGTCGGGTGATGTCCCGGCGGACCGCGGATCGGGCGCGGTGAATCTCTTCG
>NZ_DATNJW010000635.1:0-2018 GCF_035603715.1 Mycobacterium sp.
CGCCTTGCCCTTCTCATCGGCCAGATCGGCGATAACCACCTTGGCCCCTGCGGCGTGCAGTCGGCGAACCGTGGCCTCGCCCAGGCCGCCTGCGCCGCCAACGACGATGGCCGAACTACCGCTGATCTGCATTGCTGTTTCCCTTCTTGCAACTCATACTCTCGGGTTGAGAGAATACTATTCTCGTATAGTCGTAGGCGCCTCAGGGTCCATGTTTCGCCGAACGGGAGAAAGCCGTGAACAACGACGTTCTGGTCATCATCGGGGTCGGCGGAATGGGGGTTTCGGTTGCCCGCCGTAGTGGAGCGGGCCGGACCATCGTGCTCGCCGACATCAATGCCGACGGCTTGAACGCCGTGGCGAGTGCCCTCACCGAAGACGGCCATCAGGTGCTGACCCGAGAGGTCGACGTCACCTCGCGCAGTTCGCTGGCCGCGGTCGCCGAGACGGCCCGGGCGGCCGGCCGCGTTACGGCGGTGGTGCACACCGCGGGGCTCTCGCCGCAACAGGCATCCGCTGAGGCGGTGCTTGCTGTGGACCTGCTGGGTGTCGCGCTGAGCATCGACGAGTTCGGCCGAGTGATCGAGCCCGGCGGCGCCGGGGTGGTCATCGCGAGCATGGCCGGTCACATGCAGCCCGCGCTGGATCCGGAGCTGGAGCGACAGCTCGCGAGCCTGCCCGCCGAGGAACTGCTCGGCCTCGAAGCCTGCTCGAAGATCACCAGCAGTCAAATGGCGTATCCGTTCGCCAAGCGGGCCAACCAGATCCGGGTGGCCGCGGCAGCCGGAACCTGGGGTGAACGTGGCGCCCGGATCAACTCCATCAGCCCAGGTGTCATCTCGACGGCGATGGGGCGGCTGGAACTCGACAGCGAATCGGGCACGCTGATGAGGGCAATGGTCGAGAACTCGGGCCTGCGGCGTCTCGGCACACCCGAGGACATCTCGGCCGCCACCGAGTTCCTGCTCGGCCCCTCTGCGTCGTTCGTCACCGGTACCGATCTCCTGGTCGACGGTGGAGTGGTCGCCGCGATCACCACCGGGACAATCGATCTGGCCAAAGCACTCGCCGAGCGCTGAGCTCTGGTGTTGCATGAATCCATGACGCACACTGCCGATGAACTGGTTACCGAATTCTGCAAACTGTGGTCGTCGCCCAACCCGGAAGAGTTGGCCGGGTACTTCACCGAGGACGCCGTCTACCACAACATTCCGATGGATCCCGTGCAGGGCCGTGAGGCGATTGCGCAGTTCATCGCGGGATTCGTCGCGGCGTTCGACGGCATCGACTTCAACGTGCACCGGCAGGTCAGCGACGGCACGGTCGTGATGAACGAACGCACCGATGTGATGCACCGCAAGGATGGCGGCGAGATTCCGCTGCCGGTGATGGGTGTCTTCGAAGTCCGCGATGGCCGCATTGCGACGTGGCGCGACTACTTCGACATGGCGGCAATCACCAAGGCGTTCAGCTAGTCGACAGACTTCCCGGTCGCCGCGGCGTAGCCCGCGCGGTAGCCGAAAACCATTGCCGGACCTATGGTTCCGCCGGCACCGCCATAAGCACGTCCGGTCACCCCAGCCATCGCGTTGCCGGAGGCGAACAGGCCCGGAATAGGCCGACCGCTGACGTGCAGGACGCGTCCATCGCGGTCGGTGCGCGGTCCGCCCTTGGTGCCCATCGCGCCTACCGACACCGGAACCGCGTAGAACGGCGCGGTGTCGACGGGGCCCAGCGTCTTGCCGGCCAGCGTCGTCGCGTGCTCATCACCCCAGTAGCCGTCGTAAGCACTTGAGCCACGGCCGAAGTCAGGATCAGAGCCGTCACCGACGTGGCGGTTCCAGGCGTCGATGGTGCGGGCGAGCCCGTCGAGGGCAATCCCGGTCTTGGCGGCCAACTCGCTGAGATCCCGCGATTCGCAGAACCAGTCCGGCACCGGCCCGTCAGGGTCGACGCCCAAGAACCCATAACGCTTGAGGTGTTGTGCATCGAACACCATCCAGGCCGGGTCATTGACG